>NZ_PREY01000050.1:0-30681 GCF_002959955.1 Burkholderia sp. BE12
CTTCAGGCCAGCCTCGGCTTCCTTCAAGATGCCGATGATTTGTTCTTCGGTGAATCGCTTTTTCATTGCCGTTCCTCTCTGGAACGGACTCTACACCGTCACCGTACTAAATGCGGGGAGCAGGTCACCGCCGCAATCTCACTCATCAGACCGCAATCCGCAAGATTGGAAAAAATCTGCCCGGGATGGCGCTCGATTCCTTTTCGCCAATCTTTTCAGCTTCCAGCGTCAGATAGAACGGCACAGCATTGGGATCCGCTTCGATCACGAAGCTTTTGATTCCTCTCGCAGCGGCTTCGGCTCGAACTGATTCCCACAGCGCACGGGCGACGCCCTGACCCATGTGATCGGGATGAACGAACAACCATCCGGGCGTCGGTTGATCCGAATCCAATGATGCTCGAATCCAGAACCCGATGACCGACGCGTCCGATTCCGCGACGTAACCGATCGCCCCTTCGATCGTCTCCGGCGAAATCGTGAGATCGTTTTGCCACAAGTCGAGCCATTCCTTCGGATAGCCCCAATGCGCCTTCGAAAGGCGCGCCAGTCGCGTGAGTTCGCCCGCGTCCGCGGCACGCGCAGAACGCACGGTAAATAGCTTGTGCATTTCGGCTCTCGTCATGGCCGGCACCACCTTGATCGGCGTTTTCATCAGTGCATCATCCGGACCAGCGCCTCACCGCTCAATCGATAGCCGGCCCGCTCGCAGCAGTATTGCCTGACGCGATTCATCCCGCACGCGCTCGGCGCAGCTACATGACCTGCGATGCATGTCCGGCGATGACGCGCCAGTTGGCGCCCGATCGACGCCAGAGGCGCGTATAGGCAAACGTGCCGGCGAATGCCGCGCCATCGAAATGGCCGGCGAGGGTCGCTCGCGTCGTGGTCAGGATCATCTCGTCGATCGCGTGTGCGCGCATTTCGTGGACGTCGAGTGTGTCGAGGCGCAGAAGCTTCGCGCGATGCGCGGCGAGGTCGTTCTCTTTCGAGATGATCTGGCCCGTCGGGACTGTGAATACCAGATCGTCGTCCAGCAGCGCGTCGAG
The DNA here is from genome assembly GCF_002959955.1 of Burkholderia sp. BE12. Lineage (NCBI taxonomy): Bacteria > Pseudomonadati > Pseudomonadota > Betaproteobacteria > Burkholderiales > Burkholderiaceae > Burkholderia > Burkholderia sp. BE12. Next base: position 1,050 of record NZ_PREY01000050.1, read on the forward strand.
CACGTCGACATCGTTGGCCAGCATCGCGGCGCGGAGCGCGGTTTCGCAGGGTTCGATGACGGTACGGATTGCATCCATGTCAGGCCTCGCAGCATTTCGGAAGGGAAGCGGTACGGCGGCGACAAACACATCCTACCGCGCGTTCGACAACGACTGACGCCGGACCAGCATCACCACGCAGATGCCGATCGACGCGATGAGGTTGACGGCCGGATAGAACGCGACCGCGACACTCCACGTGCTCAGTGCCAGCAACGCCAGCGCGTACTTGAGTACGCACAGCGCGAAATAGGCGAGGCTCTCGCTCCACGGATCGCGGATCGTCTTGCTCACGGTCGGGCCGAGGCCTGCAAGCTCGATCAGCGTAACCAGGCAGATCGACACAGTCGGATCGTCGGTCAGCATCCATAGCGGAATGGCCGACAGCGCCGCGCACAGGAACAACCAGTCGAGGCCCGTCCAGCCGCGCTCGCCGCGAAACAGGCTGGCGATCAGCGTCAGAAAGCACGTGACGGCAATCGCTGCCGTGCACCATGCGGACGGCCCCGCGCCCGCGACGAACTGGCCGGCCGCCGCGATCGCCGTAACGACCGACCACACGAGCCACGTGAACAGATGCGGGCGAACGGTGCGCCGGTAGATCGCGAGCGCGTAAGGGATCGCTGCCAGCAACGACACGGCCGTTCCGATCACGCCGAAGATCGAAGCGGCGCTCTCATCGACATTCACCATCGACGCAACCTCGTTCGGACTGGCCGACCAGTATGTGGTCAGACGGAACGGGGTGCAACGTCATGCCCGCGCTGCGGTGCGGTGCGGTGAGCATCCTGCAGATTCGCACCGGAACGTGGGAGAAACCCGATTCAAACAAACGGCACCCGGACTGCGATGCTGCCGGCAAACCCACGGCGCATCGGCGCCTGCTTGACGTCAGCAATCGAACGTCCGCAGGCGCTCGGCGTGTGCTTCGAGCCCGTCGAGCCCGAGATAGTGGCTGAGCTTGCCGGCGCGAACCTTGTGGATGTCCGCCTTCAGCTTGTCCAGTAGTTTGTCGCTCGCGGTGCGGTAGGCCGCTGGTGTATCGACGCCCTGGGCCGACAGCGCTGCGCCGATCAGCCGTGCGCTGTCGGTGCCGCCGCCCGCGACGCAACGCGCCATTGCGTCGGCATCCGGCTGCACGCCGGCGTCAAGCAGCATGCGCATCAGCTTGACCGGTACGGCGCCGGACACGGATGCCAGCGCATCGGGCACGACCCGTGCGCCCGATGCGAGCAACGCGATGGCGGCGGAAAACTTCTGGCGTCGCAGCGCGTAATCGGTCGGGATCGAACTGCCGGCGAGCGCCACGCCGAGATCGGCAACGAGCGGCGCCAGTCGCGCGATGAGTGCCGCATCGTCGTGATCGATCGCATGGCGTAATGCGTGACGTGCGAGCACCGGCTGCGCGCCGAGTGTGCCGTCGGCGAGCGGCGTGCGCCAGTCGATCACCGCTTGTCGATAGAACGCGATCAGCTTGTCGGCCAGCGATGCCGACAGGCCATGATCGTCGCGGCGCTCATCGACGTATTCGAGCAGCGTGACACCGGTGCCTGGTTCGCCGCCGGGCTCCAGCGGATCGACATGAAGCTGCAGCGCGCCGAATGCCGCGTACAGATCGGGGGCGATCGTCGCGAGACCGTCCTCGTGCATCGCGCCGCGCCACGCGGGCGGCAACCCCTGTTTCCATGCAAGCACATGGCCATGGTCGTGGGCGCCGGGCTCCGTCACGACGTAGATGCGGTCGCAATATTCGAAACCGCCGAACGGCAGCGCATCGATTTTGCCGTCCCACGTGCGCGCGTTCTCTTCCGCGGCGGCTTCGGCCAGTTCGAGTTCGTGGTCGATCCAGCCCTGCAGGTCGCGATAACCGTCGCTGCCGTTGTAGAACAGCTCGCTCCAGCTGATGGCTTCGACATTGCCGTTCATCTCCAGCGTCAGGTCGTAGTCGAGGCTGCCGCCGGCCGTGACGCGCTACAGCTCGAGCAACGGGAGCGGAATGTCGCCGTGACAGCAGGCCTGCACGGCCGCGATCTGGTCGGTCGCCATCGGCGGTTGTGCGTCGAAGATTATGCGGCCGGCAAACAGCACGATACCGTGCGCGAGCAGATCGGCCAGTTCGGTGTCGGAAAAGCGGGTGGCTTGCATCGGAGCGTGAGCGGTGATGGTTGATCGGTGTTCGCCGCGGTCCGCGGACAACGGACGGCAGCCACATGTTTGCATCGTATCAGCGGCGCGTGGCGAGACGCTCCGCGCCTGCACACCATTCACGACTCGGCCTTCGCCGCATGCACGTCGCGCCGAAAGGCACCGGGGCTCGTGCCCGTCCATTTCCGGAACGCGCGATGAAACGCGCTCGGCTCGGTGAAGCCGAGCTCGGCCGCGATCTCCGCGACGCTCAGCGTGCGCTCGCGCAGCAGCGACTGCGCGAGCGCGCCGCGCAACTCGTCCTTGATCGCAGCGAAGCTTTGCCCTTCGCTGCGCAAACGCCGCCGCAGCGTCGCGGGCGTCGTGTCGAGGCGCACGGCCAGCGCGTCGAAGTCGGGCCACTCGGCGGCCGGCAGCGCCTTCAGGTGCGCGCGCGTCTTCGCGACCCAGCCCGTGTCGTGCCGGTAGCGCACGAGCAGGTTGCCGGGCGCGCCGCGCAGGAAGGTCTTCAGCGCCTGCTCCGAACGAATCGTCGGCAGCGCGAGGTATGCGGCGTTGAACGCGAGCCGGCTGTCGGGGCGGTCGAAATGCACCGGGACGCCGAAGAACTGGTGATAGTCGCTGCGCTGACCGGGGCTCGGGCACGCGAAATCGATGCGCTGCAGCGGGATGCGCCGGCCGATCAGCCAGCACGCCACACCCAGCAGGATCAGCCAGAACGTCCGGTACGCGAACGCCGGGTACGGCGCGCCCGATTGCGTCAGCACGATCTGCGCCTGCCCGTCCGCCACGACAAGCTCGCCGTGCGGCTCGTCGAGCACCACCCGCAGGAACTTCAGCGCGCGCCGCAGCGCCTTGTCGAGCGTGCCGGCATGGAGCACCGCGTGGCACAGCAGCGTGAAGCTGCCGCGCCGCATCGGGCGCGCGGCGAGCCCGAAGAATTCGTCGTCGAGCGCGCCGGCGATCGCGAGCCACAGCCGGCCGTACTGTTGCGGCGTGACGGGCTCGTGCACGGCGGCCGGCAGCCCGGCGGTGCGCAGCACGGGCGCGGTCTGCAGGCCGTGCCGGCGCAGGCACGCGAGCGCATCGTCGACGAAATCCGGCGAAATCATCTGCGGCCCCATTTCCAGCATCCTCCCGACATGGCAAAAGCGATCACGATTCTAGATTCCGTTTGTCATTGATTGCAATGTATCGGCTGTCTACTATCGATGTATCCCCGTCGCGCCCCTGGCTCGCCGGCGGCCATAACACACAGGAGACACGCATGCCTGAAGGAGCTACCGCCCGGCCGGTGCCGGCCTACGCCGACGCCGTGGCCCGGTTCAGTATCGAGGCCGCCGCCGCGCAATTGAGCGGCGATCTGGAGCGCGGCCTGAACGCGTGTGTCGAATGCTGCGACCGGCACGCGAAGGCGGACGCGATCGCGCTCGACTGGATCGATGCCGGCGGCGAGCACCGCCGCTTCACGTTCGCGCAGATGCAGGCGTTGTCGGCCCGGGTCGCGAACCTGCTCGTCGCGCAGGGCGTGAAGCCCGGCGACGTGGTGGCCGGCCTGCTGCCGCGCACGCCGGAACTCGTCGCGACGATCCTCGGCACGTGGCGCGCGGGCGCCGTGTATCAGCCGCTGTTCACCGCGTTCGGCCCGAAGGCGATCGAGCACCGGCTGCGCATGAGCGGCGCGCGGCTCGTCGTGACCAACGTCGCGAATCGCGCGAAGCTCGACGAAGTCGCCGATTGCCCGTCGGTGGCGACGGTGTGCGAAGCGGGCGACACCTTGCCGGACGGCGACATCGATTTCCGTGCGGCGCTCGATGCGCAGGCCGATACGTTCGAGCCCGTGCTGCGCAAGGGGTCGGACCTGTTCATGATGATGTCGACGTCGGGTACGACGGGTTTGCCGAAGGGCGTGCCGGTGCCGCTGTACGCGTTGCTCGCGTTCGGTGCGTACATGCGCGAAGCGGTCGACCTGCGCACCGGCGACCGGTTCTGGAACATCGCCGATCCGGGTTGGGCGTACGGGCTCTATTACGCGATCACCGGCCCGCTGCTGCTCGGTCATGCCACGACACTGTACGAGGGCGGCTTCACGGTCGACAGCACGTACGACGTGATCGAACGGCTCGGCATCACGAGCCTCGCGGGTTCGCCGACCGCGTACCGGATGTTGATGGCTGCCGGCAAGGAAGCGGCCGCGCGGCTGAAAGGACAGCTGCGCGTGGTCAGCAGTGCCGGCGAACCGCTGAATCCCGAAGTCGTGCGCTGGTTCCACGCGGCCCTCGGCGCGCCGATCCATGACCACTACGGCCAGACCGAACTCGGGATGGTCGTGAACAATCATCACGGGCTCGCGCACGTCGTCCATGCCGGTTCGGCCGGCCTCGCGATGCCCGGCTACCGTGTCGCGGTGCTCGACGAAGCGGGCCGCGAACTCGGCCCCGGCGAACCCGGCAACCTCGCGATCGACATCGCACGCTCGCCGTTGCTGTGGTTCTCCGGCTACTGGCAGCAGGACACGCCGGCGATCGCGGGCGGCTATTACCGGACCGGCGACAACGTCGAACTGGAGCCGGACGGCACCGTGAGTTTCATCGGCCGCGCGGACGACGTGATCACGTCGTCCGGTTACCGGATCGGCCCGTTCGACGTGGAAAGCGCACTGATCGAGCATCCGGCCGTCAGCGAGGCCGCGGTGATTGGCGTGCCCGACCCGGAGCGTACGGAGATCGTGAAGGCGTTCGTCGTCCTGTCGAAAGGATTCGACGCCACGCCGGAACTGGCCGAGGAATTGAGTCTGCACGTGAAGCGGCGGTTGTCCGCTCACGCTTATCCGCGCGCGATCGATTTCGTCGACGCGCTGCCGAAAACCCCGAGTGGCAAGATCCAGCGCTTCGTGTTGCGCAAGATGGAAGCCGAGAAGGCCGCTCAACCCTGAATACGGACTACGAATGAATATCAAGGATCGCGTTTTTCTGATTACGGGCGCAGGTTCCGGCCTCGGCGCCGCGGTGGCGCGCATGGTCGTCGCGCAAGGCGGCAAGGCCGTGCTGCTGGATGTGAACGAAGAGGCGGGCGCGAGTCTCGCGAACGAACTCGGCGCGGCCGCGCGGTTCGTGAAGACCGACGTGACGAGCGAAGCCGACGGTCAGGCGGCCGTCGCGGCCGCGCGCGACGCGTTCGGGCGCGTCGATGCGCTCGTCAACTGCGCGGGCGTCGCACCGGGCGAGAAGGTCGTCGGCCGCGACGGCCCGCATTCGCTCGACCGCTTCGCGCGCGCGGTGTCGATCAACCTGGTCGGCACGTTCAACATGATCCGGCTGGCCGCCGACGCGATGTCGAAGCAGGACGCCGATGCGGAAGGCGAGCGCGGCGTGATCGTCAATACCGCGTCGGTCGCGGCGTTCGACGGGCAGATCGGACAGGCCGCGTATGCGGCGTCCAAGAGCGGTGTGGTGGGCATGACGCTGCCGATCGCACGCGAGCTCGCGCGCTTCGGCATTCGCGTCGTGACGGTCGCGCCCGGCATCTTCGCGACGCCGATGATGGCCGGCATGCCGCAGGACGTGCAGGACGCGCTCGGCAAGAGCGTGCCGTTCCCGCCGCGGCTTGGCCGCCCGGAAGAATTTGCGGCGCTGGTGCGCCACATCGCCGAGAACACGATGTTGAACGGCGAAGTCATCCGTCTCGATGGCGCGTTGCGCATGGCACCGCGCTGACACTGGAGGAAGCGAATCATGACGACTCAGGATCCGATCGTAATCGTGGGCGCGGCGCGCACGCCGATGGGTGGTTTTCAGGGCGACCTGGCGGCAGCCAGCGCGAACGACCTCGGCGCGGTGGCGATTCGCGCCGCGCTCGAGCGCGCGAACGTGCCGGCCGAACGCATCGACGAAATCGTGTTCGGCTGCGTGCTGCCGGCCGGCCAGGGCCAGGCGCCCGCGCGACAGGCCGCGTTGAAGGCCGGACTGCCGCTCGCGGCGGGCGCGACCACGGTCAACAAGATGTGCGGTTCGGGGATGAAGGCGGCGATGTTCGCGCACGACCTGCTGCTGGCGGGTTCGGCGGGCGTCGCCGTGGCGGGCGGGATGGAGAGCATGACGAATGCGCCGTACCTGCTGCCGAAGGCGCGCGCGGGCATGCGCATGGGTCATGGGCAGGTGCTCGACCACATGTTCCTCGACGGGCTCGAGGACGCATATGAAAAAGGCCGCCTGATGGGCACGTTCGCCGAGGATTGCGCGCAGGCGTACCAGTTCACGCGCGAAGCGCAGGACGCGTTCGCGATCGCGTCGCTGACGCGGGCACAGCGGGCGATCGCGGAAGGGCATTTCGTGTCGGAGATCGCGCCGGTGACCGTGAAGGCCGGCAAGACGGAAAGCGTCGTGTCGATCGACGAGCAGCCGGGCAAGGCGAAGCTCGACAAGATCCCGACGCTGAAGCCGGCGTTTCGCGACGGCGGCACGGTGACGGCCGCGAACGCATCGTCGATCTCGGACGGCGCGGCCGCGCTCGTGATGATGCGCCGCTCGGAAGCCGAGCGCCTCGGCCTCACGCCGAAGGCCGTGATCGTCGGGCATTCGACTTACGCGGACAAGCCCGGCCTGTTCGCGACCGCGCCGATCGGCGCGCTGCGCAAGCTGTCGGAGAAAACCGGCTGGAACCTGCGCGACGTCGACCTGTTCGAGATCAACGAAGCGTTCGCGGTGGTGCCGATGGCCGCGATGCGCGACCTCGACCTGCCGCACGAGAAGGTCAACGTACACGGCGGCGCGTGCGCGCTCGGGCATCCGATCGGCGCATCGGGTGCGCGCGTGATGGTGACGCTGCTGGCCGCGCTCGAAACGTACGGCCTGAAGCGCGGTATCGCATCGCTGTGCATTGGCGGCGGCGAAGCGACGGCCGTCGCGATCGAGCGTCTCGCGTAACGCATCGCACCGCTTCGTTCGCACGCAAGCAAGCGCCGACACGGGCGGCGCGTATCGCACGGTTCACTCCCGTGTGGTGCGCGCCGCCCGTTTTTATTCGACGGTTCGTCGTGCCGCGTTACGACTTCGCATTCGGCGACACCGCGCCGCACGCGCGAATCACGAGCTGCACGACCTGCTCGGTCTTTTCGTCGAATGCCTTCTTCGTGAATGCGCGCTTGCCGCTCAACGCGCGAATCTGCGCATCGAAATCGGCATAGTGCTGCGTGGTCGCCCAGATCAGGTACATCAGCGCATGCGGGTCGATCGGCGCGAGCAGACCGTGCGCGATCCAGCCTTCGATCACCTCGATGCGCGTGTCGAACCACGGCTTCACGCGTTGCGACAGGATGTCCTGCATGTGCTCCGCGCCGTGGATGATCTCGTTGGCCCAGACCTTCGAGCCGAGCGGGCGCCGCTGCGACAGCGCCATCTTCGCGCGCACGTAGCAGCCGATCGCTTCCACCGGATCGTCGCCGGCCTCGAACGAGCCGGCCGCGCGATGCCAGTCCTCGAACAGGTCGTCGAGCACGCGGCGATACAGCGCGAGCTTGGTCGGGAAGTAGTAGTGCACATTCGCCTTCGGCAGGCCGGCGCGCTCCGCGATCATCGCGGTGCTGGCGCCGGCGAGCCCGCGTTCCGCGAATACGGCCTCCGCGCACGCGAGCAGATGCGCTTCGTTGGACTCGCGAATGTGCGCCTTGCGTCGCCGCAAAGGCGCCGGCGTTTCGTCCCGGTCGGGGGCTGCGATTGCCGCCTCGTCATGTCTCATCGTCATCCTCGCGCGGCAGGCATGCCGCGTTGGGCTTCATTCTAGCCGCTGATTCGCGTCGCGCGCACGCATGGGGATGCCGCTACTCCACGGCGATGCTGCGTTGCGATGGCACGTTTCTCGCTCCGATGCGTCGCGCAAGAAAGACGTTGCGCTGGTCATTTTGATCGTCTAAAACCTGTCCAATCGGACAGGATTTAACGCGTTTCGCGAACCAGCGAGGCATGCACCGCATCCGGGCGGCGTGCCCCGAAACAGGCCTCACGTGCACCGGCACGGACCGGGCCGACGACACCACCGACCCCACAGGAGCGATACGAATGAGCGCGGTATCGGAAACAGTGAAGCGGACAGCTTTCGACACGTCGATCAAGGTCGACGGCAAGCGGTTGTGGGATAGCCTGATGGAAGTCGCGAAAATCGGCGCGACGCCGAAAGGCGGCGTGTGCCGCCTCGCGTTGACCGATCTCGACAAGGCCGGCCGCGACCTGATCGTCGGCTGGGCGAAGGCGGCCGGCTGCACGGTGACGGTCGATACGATGGGCAACGTGTTCATGCGCCGTGCGGGCCGCGTGGCCGACGCGGCGCCGGTCGTCACGGGCTCGCACGCGGATTCGCAGCCGACCGGCGGGCGCTTCGACGGCATCTACGGCGTGCTCGGCGGCCTCGAGGTGATTCGCAGTCTCAACGATCACGGCATCGAGACCGAGCATCCGGTCGAGGTCGTGATCTGGACCAACGAGGAGGGCTCGCGCTTCGCACCCGCGATGGTCGCATCGGGCGTGTTCGCGGGCGTGTTTCCGCTCGAATACGGGCTGTCGCGCAAGGACGTCGACGGCAAGACGATCGGCGAGGAACTGGCCCGCATCGGCTACGCGGGCGACGTGCCGTGCGGCGGGCGCAAGCTGCATGCGGCATTCGAACTGCATATCGAGCAGGGGCCGATTCTCGAGGCGGAATGCAAGACGATCGGCGTCGTGACCGACGCGCAGGGGCAGCGCTGGTACGAGATCACGTTCACCGGCCAGGAAGCGCACGCGGGGCCGACGCCGATGCCGCGCCGCCGCGACGCGCTGCTCGGCGCGTCGCGCGTGGTCGATCTCGTCAACCGGATCGGCCTCGATCATGCACCGTTCGGCTGCGCGACGGTCGGCATGATGCAGGTGCACCCGAACTCGCGCAACGTGATTCCGGGCCGCGTGTTCTTCACCGTCGATTTCCGCCATCCGGACGACGCGGTGCTCGCGAAGATGGATGCGGCGTTGCGCGATGGCGTTGCGCGCATCGCGGCCGACATCGGGCTCGACACCGAACTCGAGCAGATTTTTTACTACAAGCCGGTCGCGTTCGATCCCGCATGCGTGGCGGCCGTGCGTGAAGCGGCCGATCGCTTCGGCTATTCGCATCGCGACATCGTGTCGGGCGCGGGCCACGATGCGTGCTATCTGGCGCAGGTCGCGCCGACGTCGATGGTATTCGTGCCCTGCGTCGACGGCATCAGCCACAACGAGATCGAGGACGCGACGCCCGCATGGATCGAGGCCGGCGCGAACGTGCTGCTGCACGCGATGCTGTCGCGCGCATGCGAGCCGGCTTCATGACGGATCGACCGTAGCAGCCGCGACGCTGCCTGTCGTCTGAAATTTGCATGCCTAAGCATGACCGCCCCGACTGTGCATGATCAGCCGGCGGGGACGGCTTTGTCTCCACCCCGTCGAAGGAACGCGTATGACCACCCAGCCAACCGGCGATATCGCCGCGCATCGCCTGTCGTCCACGCAACTCTCGTGCGAGTTCGCCGATATCGCGCCGCTGCTCGATCCGACTGCCGCGGCGGCGGCCGCGAGCCGCTGCCATTACTGCTACGACGCGCCGTGCGTGCACGCGTGCCCGACGCAGATCGACATCCCGAGCTTCATCCGCAAGATCGGCAACGGCAACCTGAAAGGCGCGGCGATAGACATCCTGTCCGCGAATCCACTCGGCGGGATGTGCGCACGCGTGTGCCCGACGGAGATCCTGTGCGAAGGCGCGTGCGTGCGCAACCATCAGGATGCGCAGCCGGTCGCGATCGGCGCGCTGCAGCGGCATGCGACCGACTGGGCGATGCAGACCAGCGCGGTGCAGTTTCGGCGCGCGCCCGAGACGGGCCGCCACGTGGCGGTGGTCGGCGCGGGGCCGGCCGGGCTCGCGTGCGCGCACCGGCTCGCACTCGCCGGGCACCGCGTCACGCTGTTGGACGCGCGCCCGAAGGCCGGCGGCCTCAACGAATACGGGATCGCCGCCTACAAGACCGTCGACGATTTCGCGCAACGCGAGGTCGAGTGGCTGCTGTCGGTGGGCGGCATCACGCTGGAAACGGGTGTGGCGCTCGGACGCGACGTGACGCTGGACGCACTGCGCGAGCAGCACGATGCGGTATTCCTCGCGATGGGGCTCGGCGGCGTGCGTGCGCTCGCGATCGACGGCGAGCAACTGAGCGGTGTGATGAATGCGGTCGATTTCATCGAGCAGGTCCGGCAGGCCGACGTGCTCGCGAACGTGCCGGTCGGGCGACGCGTGGTCGTGATCGGCGGCGGCAATACGGCGATCGATGCGGCCGTGCAGAGCCGCAAGCTCGGCGCCGAGCGCGTGACGATGGTGTACCGGCGCGGCGTGGACGCGATGAGCGCGACGTGGGCCGAGCGCGAGTTTGCGCAGAAGAGCGGCGTCGCGCTCGTCACGCACGCGAAGCCGGTACGTATGGCGGGCACGAACGGGCAGGTGACGGGTGTCGAATTCGAGGCCACATCGGGCGAGCGTTTCACCGTCGACGCGGACATGGTGCTGAAGGCGATCGGCCAGACGCTCGTGCCGGACGGTATCGCGGCCACGTTGCTGACCGCGGACGGCACGCGTATCGCGGTGGATGCGGACGGGCGTACGGCACTGCCGGACGTATGGGCCGGCGGCGACTGCGCGGCGACCGACGGCGTCGACCTCACGGTACAGGCCGTGCAGGACGGCAAGCGCGCGGCCGCGTCGATCGACGCTGCGCTCGCCGCGCGCGCCGCGAAGGCGGCCTGAGCGCGCGGCGCACCGCCGGCACACCGAACACGACCCCCTTCTCACGGAGCCGAACATGGCCGATCTTCGCTGCACCATCGCAGGCATCACTTCGCCGAACCCTTTCTGGCTGGCGTCCGCGCCGCCCACCGACAAGGCCTACAACGTCAATCGCGCCTTCGAGGCGGGCTGGGGCGGCGTCGTCTGGAAGACGCTCGGGCTCGATCCGCACGTCGTCAACGTCAGTTCGCGCTACGGTGCGGTGCAGTGGAACGGCCAGCGCATCGCGGGGCTGAACAACATCGAGTTGATCACCGACCGTCCGCTCGACGTGAACCTGAGAGAAATCGCGCAGGTGAAGCGCGACTGGCCGGATCGCGCGCTGATCGTGTCGCTGATGGTGCCGTGCAACGAGCGCGACTGGAAATGGATCCTGCCGCTCGTCGAGGACACCGGGGCCGATGCGGTCGAGCTCAACTTCGGCTGCCCGCACGGGATGAGCGAGCGCGGGATGGGCGCGGCGGTCGGGCAGGTGCCCGAATACGTCGAGATGGTCACGCGCTGGGTGAAGGAAGGCACGAAGCTGCCCTGCCTCGTGAAACTCACGCCGAACATCAGCGACATCCGCATGGGGTCGCGCGCCGCGTACAAGGGCGGCGCGGACGGCGTGTCGCTGATCAACACGATCAACTCGATCGTCGCGGTCGATCTCGACCACATGGCGCCGATGCCGACCGTCGACGGCAAGGGCACGCACGGCGGCTATTGCGGCCCGGCGGTCAAGCCGATCGCGCTGAACATGGTCGCGGAGATCGCACGCGATCCGGAAACGCCGAACCTGCCGATCTCGGGCATCGGCGGCATCTCGTCGTGGCGCGACGCGGCCGAGTTCATGGTGCTCGGCGCCGGCAGCGTGCAGGTGTGCACCGCCGCGATGCATTACGGCTTCCGGATCGTGTCGGATCTCGCCGACGGGCTGTCGAACTGGATGGACGAGAAAGGCTACGCGACGCTCGACGACATTCGCGGCCGCGCGGTGCCGAACGTGACGGACTGGAAGTACCTGAACCTGAAGTACGACATCAAGGCGCGCATCGACCAGGACCGCTGCATCCAGTGCGGGCTGTGCCATATCGCGTGCGAGGACACGTCGCATCAGGCGATCACGGCGACGAAGGACGGCGTGCGGCATTTCGAAGTGGTCGATTCGGAGTGCGTCGGGTGCAATCTTTGCATGCATGTGTGTCCGGTCGAGCAATGCATCACGATGGAGCGCGTCGATTCGGGCGACTACGCGAACTGGACCACGCATCCGAACAATCCGGCGAGCGCGGATGCCGGTGCGAGCGGCGGCCCGGCGGCCGCGCCCGAGAAGCACGCGAAGGCGGCCTGACCGGTGTCCGGCGGCGCGGGAGGCTGCGCGCCGCCGTCTTTCGTTTCCTCGGGCCGGCATCGCACGATGCCGGCGCCGACGTTTTCGTGGAGTGCGATCGATGAAATCCGCAGCGAATCCCGCCGATCCCGACAGCGCCGCGGCGCACGGCGGCAGCCTGTACAATGACGACCTCGCGCCGACGACGCCGGCGCAGCGCACGTGGAAGTGGTACCACTTCGCGGCGCTGTGGGTCGGGATGGTGATGAACATCGCGTCGTACATGCTCGCGGCGGGGCTGATCCAGGAAGGCATGTCGCCGTGGCAGGCGGTGACGACGGTGCTGCTCGGCAACCTGATCGTGCTCGTGCCGATGCTGCTGATCGGCCATGCGGGCGCGAAGCACGGGATTCCGTACGCGGTGCTCGTGCGCGCGTCGTTCGGCACGCAGGGCGCGAAGCTGCCGGCGCTGTTGCGCGCGATCGTCGCCTGCGGCTGGTACGGCATCCAGACCTGGCTCGGCGGCAGCGCGATCTACACGCTGCTGAACATCCTGACCGGCAACGCGCTGCACGGCGCGGCGCTGCCGCTCGTCGGCATCTCGTTCGGGCAGCTCGCGTGCTTCCTCGTGTTCTGGGCGCTGCAGCTGTACTTCATCCTGCACGGCACCGATTCGATCCGCTGGCTCGAAAGCTGGTCCGCGCCGATCAAGGTCGTGATGTGCGTGGCGCTCGTCTGGTGGGCGACGTCCAAGGCGGGCGGGTTCGGTTCGATGCTGTCGGCGCCGTCCCAGTTCGCGGCGGGCGGCAAGAAAGCCGGGCTGTTCTGGCCGACCTTCTGGCCGGGCCTGACGGCAATGGTCGGCTTCTGGGCGACGCTCGCGCTGAACATCCCCGATTTCACGCGCTTCGCGCATTCGCAGCGCGACCAGATGATCGGGCAGTCGATCGGGCTGCCGCTGCCGATGGCGTTGCTGTCGGTGGTGTCGGTCGTCGTGACGTCGGCGACCGTCGTGATCTACGGCAACGCGATCTGGGATCCGATCGACCTGACGAGCCGGATGACCGGCATCGGCGTCGGCATCGCGCTCGTGATCCTCACGCTCGACACGATGTGCTGCAACCTCGCCGCGAATCTCGTCGGGCCGGCCTACGATTTCTCGAGCCTGTGGCCGAAGGGCATTTCGTACAAGGCGGGCGGGATGATCACCGCGACGATCGCGATCGTGATGATGCCGTGGAAGATCCTCGCGACGACGGACGGCTACATCTTCACCTGGCTCGTCGGCTATTCGGCGCTGCTCGGGCCGGTCGCGGGCATCCTGATGGTCGACTATTTCCTGATTCGCGGCACGCAGCTCGATACGCGCGCGTTGTTCGACGAGGGCGGCGACTTCAGCTACGCGCGCGGCTGGAACCCGGCCGCGCTGGTCGCGCTCGCGGTCGGCGTGCTGCCGAACCTGCCGGGCTTCCTGCATACGGCGTTTCCGGCGTCGTTCCCGAACGTGCCGGCGTTCTTCAACACGCTTTACACGTACGCGTGGTTCGTCGGCCTCGTGCTGGCGTCCGGCGTGTACGGCACCTGGATGAAGTGGCGCGCCGGACAGCGCGCGCAGATCGCGAGCGCATGACGCGCGAGCCGGCTGCGACTCGCGCGCGGCATGCGGCACCCGACAGTCAACGAGGAGGCAACGAAATGGCAATCCTGATTCGTGGCGGCACCGTGGTCGATGCGGACCGTTCCTATCGCGCGGACGTGCTCTGCGCGGACCCGCAGGACGGCGGCACGATCCTGCAGATCGCGGAGCGGATCGACGCGCCGGCCGGCGCAACCGTCGTCGACGCGCACGACCAGTACGTGATGCCGGGCGGCATCGATCCGCATACGCACATGGAGCTGCCGTTCATGGGCACGACCGCGAGCGACGATTTCTACTCGGGCACCGCCGCCGGGCTGTCGGGCGGCACGACGAGCATCATCGACTTCGTGATCCCGAGCCCGAAGCAGCCGCTGATGGATGCGTTCCGCGAATGGCGCGGCTGGGCCGAGAAATCGGCTTCCGACTACGGTTTTCATGTCGCCGTGACGTGGTGGGACGACAGCGTGCACCGCGACATGGGCACGCTCGTGCGCGAGCATGGCGTGTCGAGCTTCAAGCATTTCATGGCGTACAAGAACGCGATCATGGCCGACGACGAGATTCTCGTGAACAGCTTCACGCGTTCGCTCGAACTCGGTGCGCTGCCGACCGTGCATGCGGAGAACGGCGAACTCGTGTTCCAGCTGCAAAAGGCGCTGCTCGCGCGCGGCATGACGGGGCCGGAGGCGCATCCGCTGTCGCGGCCGCCGGAGGTGGAGGGCGAAGCCGCGAACCGCGCGATCCGCATCGCGCAGGTACTCGGCGTGCCCGTGTATATCGTGCACGTGTCGGCAAAGGACGCGGTGGATGTGATCACGCGCGCCCGTAGCGAAGGGCTGCGCGTATTCGGCGAAGTATTGCCGGGCCACCTCGTGATCGACGAGGCCGTCTATCGCGATCCGGACTGGACGCGCGCGGCGGCCCACGTGATGAGCCCGCCGTTTCGCTCGGCCGAGCATCGCGAGGCACTGTGGCGCGGGCTGCAGTCGGGGCAGCTGCATACGACGGCGACCGATCACTGCGTATTCTGCGCATCGCAGAAGGCGATGGGCCGCAACGATTTCACGAAGATCCCGAACGGCTGCGGCGGCGTCGAGGATCGCATGTCGGTGCTGTGGCATCACGGCGTGAATCATGGCCGCATCACGCCGAACGAGTTCGTGCGGATCACGTCGACGAACGCCGCGCAGATCTTCAACCTGTATCCGCGCAAGGGCGCCGTGCAGGTCGGCGCCGACGCCGACCTCGTCGTGTGGGATCCGGCCGCGACGAAGACGATCTCGGTGAAGACGCATCACCAGCAGGTCGACTTCAACGTGTTCGAGGGGATGACCGTGCAGGGCGTCGCGACGCACACGCTCACGCGCGGCGCACTCGCGTGGGCCGACGGCGAATTGCGCGCGGTGCGCGGCGCGGGCCGCTATCTGAAGCGCCCGCCGGCGGCAGGCTACTACGAGGCGGCGCGGATCGCGAACCGTCTGCGCGAGCCGCATCCGGTCGAGCGCGTGGGTTGAACGACGCGTGCCGTGCGGGGCGTGTCCGTTCGAACGGCACGCCCGTGCGCATTTTCGAAGGGTAGGTAGAACAACTGATCAAGTCGTCGAAGCGCGAAGATGGAAACGATCGACGCCATTGACCGCGGCGATTTTGTCGACGTTGCCGACGTGCGTATCGAGCGAGTAACATCCACCAACCCGATCACGCGGGTCGCGGGCACGGGCCGCCCGCCGGACAGTTCAAATAGTGAGAAGGGAGCACAAGGTGGATATTCTGCGCAGTCTCCTCGGTATGCTGTTTCTGTTGCTGGTCGCGTATCTGCTGTCGAACAACCGCCGCGCGGTCAGCGCGCGGACCATGATCGCCGCGCTGCTCACGCAGTTCGCGATCGGCGCGCTGGTGCTGTTCGTGCCGTCGGGCCGCGCGGCGCTGGCCGCGGCCGCGAACGGCGTCAATCGCGTGCTCGACATGGGCAATCACGGCATCGCGTTCGTGTTCGGCGGGCTGGTCGACGCGCGGATGTTCCAGTTGTTCGGCGACGGCGGGTTCGTGTTCGGCCTGCGCGTGCTGCCGATGATCATCTTCGTCACCGCGCTGATCTCGGTGCTGTACTACATCGGCGTGATGAAGTGGATCGTCGCGATCCTCGGCGCGGGGCTGGCGAAGGTGCTCGGCGTGAGCCGCATCGAGGCGTGCTCGGCCGTCGCGACGATCTTCCTCGGGCAGAGCGAGATGCCCGCGCTCGTGAAGCCGTTCGTGCGCAACATGACGAGCGCCGAGATCTTCACGGTGATGGCGAGCGGCATGGCGTCGGTCGCGGGCTCGGTGCTGGTCGGCTACGCCGGCCTCGGCGTGAAGATGGAGTACCTGCTCGCCGCGTCGTTCATGGCGGTGCCGGGCGGTCTGCTGTTCGGCAAGCTGCTGTTTCCGACCGTCGAGCCGAGCCGCGTGGTGGTCGACGGCCTCGATTTCGACGACAAGCGGGCCGCCAACGTGATCGAGGCGGCCGCATCCGGTGCATCGGTCGGCCTGCGGATCGCGATCAACGTCGGCGCGATGCTGATCGCGTTCGTGGGACTCATCGCGCTGATGAACCTGATCGTCGGCGGCGCGGCCGCGTTCGCGGGCTTTCCGCAGGTCACGCTGGTCGGCATCATCGGCCACCTGTTCGCGCCGCTCGCGTGGATCATCGGCGTGCCGTGGCACGATGCGACGCTGGCCGGCAACTTCATCGGCGAGAAATTGATCTTCAACGAATTCGTCGCGTACGGCGACCTGTCGCCGTACCTGAAGGGCGGTGCGCACGCGGCGGCGGCCGGCCTCCAGGTGCTCGACCCGAAGACGCTCGCGATCGTGTCGTTCGCGCTGTGCGGCTTCGCGAACTTCTCGTCGATCGCGATTCTCGCGGGCGGCTTCAGCGCGGTCGCGCCCGAGCGCCGCTCGGACGTCGCGCGGCTCGGCTTGCGCGCGCTGACGGCCGCGACCCTGTCGAACCTGATGAGCGCGGCGATTGCCGGCCTGTTTTTCTCGCTGCATTGAACCGTGCAGTCGACTCCGATCGAAGCGAGGCAACGATGTTTCTACCGCAGGAATTCATTCGCAGGAAGCGCGACGGGCAGCCGCTCGATCGCGACGGCATGGCCGCGTTCGCGCGCGGCGTAACCGACGGCAGCGTGACAGAGGGCCAGGTGGCCGCGTTCGCGATGGCCGTGTATTTCAACGACCTGAGCACGGACGAACGCGTCGCGCTGACGCTCGCGCAGCGCGATTCGGGCGACGTGCTCGACTGGCGTGCGCTCGATCTCGGCGGGCCGGTGATCGACAAGCATTCGACGGGCGGGGTCGGCGACGTCGTGTCGCTGATGCTCGGGCCGATGGTGGCCGCGTGCGGCGGCTACGTGCCGATGATCTCGGGGCGCGGGCTCGGCCATACCGGCGGCACGCTCGACAAGCTCAGCGCGATTCCCGGTTACGACGTGATGCCCGATACGGACGCGTTTCGCCGCACGGTGCGCGAGGTCGGCGTCGCGATCATCGGGCAGACCGCGCGGCTCGCGCCGGCCGACAAGCGCATCTATGCGATCCGCGACGTGACGGCGACCGTCGAATCGGTCGCGATGATCACCGCGTCGATCCTGTCGAAGAAACTCGCGGCGGGGCTCGACGGGCTCGTGATGGACGTCAAGGTCGGCTCCGGCGCGTTCATGCCGACCGCGGAGAAATCGGCGGAACTTGCCCGCAGCATCGTCGACGTCGGCAACGGCGCCGGCATGAAGACGACCGCGATCCTCACCGACATGAACCAGTCGCTCGCGCCGTGCGCGGGCAACGCGCTCGAGGTGGCGTGCGCGATCGACTACCTGACGGGCAAGTCGCGTCCCGCGCGGTTGCACGACGTGACGATGGCGCTGTCGGCCGAACTGCTCGTCACCGGCGGGCTGGCGCGCGATGCCGACCACGCGCGCGAGAAGCTGCGGCAGGCGCTCGATTCCGGCGCGGCGGCCGAGCGTTTCGCGCGCATGGTCGTCGCGCTCGGCGGTCCTGCCGACCTGATCGATGCCCCCGCGCGGCATCTGGCGCGGGCGGCGGTGATCGTGCCGGTTGCGGCGCCCGCGAGCGGCGTGGTGCAGCGCGTCGATTGCCGTGCGCTCGGGCTGGCGGTGGTCGCGCTCGGCGGCGGCCGCACGCGCGCGGAGGACGCGATCGACGTCAGCGTCGGCCTGTCGGGGCTCGCGGAGATCGGGCAGCGTATCGAGGGCGGCGAGCCGCTCGGCTTCGTGCATGCCCGCGACGAAGCGGCCGCGGCTCACGCGGCGGACGCCGTTCGGCGCGGCTACGTGCTCGGCGAGACGGGCGAAGCGCCGCCGACCCTTTACCAGCAGGTCGGCTGACCTGCTCCTGGAGGCCTCACCACGATGGAACGAGACGAACTGATCGAACAGGCGAAGGCGGCGCGCGACCGCGCGTATGCGCCGTATTCGCGCTTCAAGGTCGGCGCGGCGCTGCAGGCGCGCGACGGGACGGTTTTCCACGGCTGCAACGTCGAGAACGCGTCGTACGGACTGTGCAATTGCGCGGAACGCACGGCGCTGTTCGCGGCGATCGCCGCCGGTTATCGGCCGGGAGATTTCGCGCGGCTCGCGGTCGTCGGCGACACGGACGGCCCGATCGCGCCGTGCGGCGCATGTCGTCAGGTGATCATCGAGATCGGCAAGCCCGACATCGAAGTGATTCTCGCCAACCTGAAAGGGGCCGTCGAGATCACGACGGCCCGCGCATTGCTGCCGGGCGCGTTCACCCTGTAACGGCGCGCGCCGCGGCGCGCCGCATGCGTTGCCTCATGCGCCGTCGCGCGCGTCGCGGATCGGGATCACGGTGCGTGCGCCGCACTGGCGCAGCAGGTCGCGCAGCTCGTTGATGACCGGAAACACCTCGTGGTTCCAGTCGGCGCCCTGGCGATCGTGTGCTTCCTGCTCGCGCTCGACGATCCAGCGATCCTCGCGGAAGATGCGCTCGGTGAACCACACGAGCAGCGGCCATGCGAGATCGAGTGCGAACGGGATGCCCGGCTTGTGGATCGACAGCAGCCCGAACGTGCGGTTGGTGCGCTGCTCGGCGTCGAGCGGCACGTAGACGATCCACAGATCCATCACGAGCGTGCCTTCGCTCGAGCGAATCTGCAGCGTCTGGTATGGATAGCCGGTGCGCACCGTCATCACGCTCTTGTCGGACTGATCGGCCGGCTTCTTGCTCGCGCCGAACACGAGCGCCTCGCCGACGGGCTGCTTGCCTTCCATCCGCGCGAACGTGTAATCGACCTCGACCCAGTCGTCGCCGCGGCGGCGGCCCAAGGAGCGCGCGCGCATCTGTCCCATCTGCTTGCGATGCAGGAACTGATGGTTCATGTCCATCAGGTTCTCGTGCATGAACGAGTAGTGGCACTTGACCTCGCGGCCGAAGCGGCGCGTCTTGTACGCGCGGTCGTCCGCGGATTCGAGCGCGGGGAACGGCCGTTCCTCGGCGAGCGTGGCGTCGCCCGGAAACACGAAGATCAGCCCGTGCGCTTCGCGACAGGGATACGCGCGCACGCCGTTGGGCAAGCGCTCGCGGCCCAGGTAGGGCACGTCGACGCAGCGGCCGCTGTCGCACGCGTAGGTCCAGCCGTGATAGCAGCAGCGCAGCGTCTCGCCGCTCACGACGCCCGCATGCAGCGGCACCTGGCGGTGCGCGCAACGATCTTCGAGCGCATACACGGCGCCCGATTCGGTGCGCACGAGCACGATCGGGTCGCCGGCGAAGCGCACGCCGAGCGTCTTGCCGCGCTTGAGCTCACGCGACCACGCGAGCGGGTACCAGTGATCCGGATGAATGGGCACGCGGCGCAGGTCGCGCACGGCCGCGCCGGTGGACGGTTCTTCGAGGGTATTGCCGTCAGGCAAAGGCACTGCGCGCATGCGTGACGCCTCCTGGCTGGACTGGAATGTCGAACGCCGCAAGAAGCGGCGGGAATCCAGAGAGTCTACGCGAAGTTGCCGGCCGCGGCGGCCGCGATGCGGGTTTGCCCCGGCGTCGCGCCGGCCGATTCGTTGATGTGGCGCAAACGGGCCGCCGCCGGTGCGTGGCGGCCGCGGCGCGGCTGTGCGGCGGGCGGCATCCCGTCACGCAGCCCCGGCGGCGGTCACGAGCGGCTCACAGGCGGGCTCACAAGCGGCTCACGAGCGCGCTTCGCGCCACAGCACCGCGTCGGCACGGTACAGCGCCGGGAAGTGTTGTTTCAACCCGGCGACCTTCGGCATGTCGTTGAACGCGATATACGGCGCATCCGGATGCAGTTCGAGGTAGTTCTGATGATAGGCCTCGGCCGGATAGAACCCCTTGTAGGCCTCGACGCGCGTGACCACGGGCGCCGGAAACACGTGCGCGCTGCCGAGTTGCGCGACGTACGCGGTCGCGACCGCGCGCTGCTGCGCGGTGGTCGGGAAGATCGCGGACCGGTACTGCGAGCCTTCGTCGGGGCCTTGCCGGTTCAGTTCGGTCGGATCGTGCGCGACCGAGAAGAACACCTGCAGCAGCCGGCCGTACGTGATCTGGGTCGGATCGTAGACGATGCGCACCGATTCCGCGTGCCCCGTCAGCCCCGATCCGACCAGCGCGTAGTGCGCGGTTTCGGACGCCCCGCCCGCATAACCTGCGGTGACCTGCTTCACGCCCTTCACGTGCTCGAACACGCCCTGTACACCCCAGAAGCAGCCGCCGGCGAGCACGGCCGTCTCGTCGTGCGACGCGCCGGGCGTTTCGTCGAGCGTTGGCGCGGGCACGGTGCGCATCGGCTCGGCGGAATTGACGATGCGCTGGTAGCCGAACACGGCGGCCGCCGCGACGGCGATGGCGCCGATGCGGCGCAGCATGGCCGCGCGCCGTCGTGCGGCGGCATCGCGGATAGGGATCGGGTTCATCAGTTGCTCCTTCGACATGCGTTGAGAAAAGCGGCGCCCGGATGGCGGCGGCGCGCGCGATCAACCGAAAGTGAATGCGTACGCATCGACACCCGGATCGAGGAATTCGATCGCGAACGTGCGATCGGCGATCGCGCCGGGCTGCCGGACGAGCTGGTACAGGCGCTGGCCGGTGACGGTGCCGTAGCCCTGCGCGTCGACGTCGGCGCCATGCGCGGCGCCGGGCGCCGCGCCGTCGAGCGTCACGCGAAAGCGCACGGGGCCGCCGTTCGTGCCGGGGCCGAGCACGAGATGCAGGTCGCGCGCATGGAAGCGGTACACGATCCGGCCATCCGGTGCGGCGAGCGACGCGCGTTCGGCGCCGACGTTCCACGTGCCCGCGAGGCCCCAGCCGTTGAGATCCGGCTGGGCCGGCACGTCGTAGCGGTGTGCTGCATCGCGCACGACGCCGCCCGGCGACGCGAAGCTTTCCGCGCGCGCATAGCCGACATAGGTTTCGGGCGAACGGACGTCCGCGCTGTCGGCGGCCGCGAGCGCACCCTTCGCGGGCGCACCGGCGAGCCCGAGCGGCACGTTCAGCGCGTCCGGATGGCCGGCTTCGGCGAGCAGCGACTGGATCGCGCGTTCCGATTGTGCGTATTCGCCTTCGCCGAAGTGGTGATGACGGATCCGCCCTTGCGCGTCGATGAAGTAGTGCGCGGGCCAGTATTCGTTGTTGAACGCGCGCCAGATCGAATAGCCGTTGTCGATCGCGACCGGGTAGTCGATGCCGAGGTCGTGCACGGCCTTCTTCACGTTGCCGATGTCGCGCTCGAACGCGAACTCCGGCGCGTGCACGCCGATCACGACGAGTCCGTACGGCGCGTACTTGCGTGCCCAGGCATTCGTGTACGGCAGCGTGCGCAGGCAGTTGATGCACGAATACGTCCAGAAATCGACCAGCACGACCTTGCCGCGCAGCCCGGCCGCCGTCAGCGGCGGCGAGTTCAGCCACTGCACCGCGCCGTCGAGCGACGGCAGCGTGCCTTCGACCGGCAGCGCGGCCGCGGGGGTGCCGGCCGCACGCATCATCGCGCCGCCTGCCTGCGCGCCGTCGGCCGCGGCGACGGTCATCGCGCCGCCCGTCGCGTTGTCGGTGGCACCGGTCGCGGCCGTTGCCGCCGGCGCGCGGTTCGAGCGCCCGCCGAGGCGGTCGACCAGCTTCGTTTCGAGCCCGCCCGTGGTGACGGTCGACAGTTGCGCGAGGGCGCCCGTGTCGAGGCCGAGCGCGATCGCGCCGACGCCGGCCAGGAGCGCCGCGCCGATCCCGCGCTTGATCCATTCGCCGGCGCCGAGCGAGCGCTTCATCGCGGCGAATACCTTGCCGCCGATCACGAGCGCGACGCCGAGCGACGTTGCCGCTCCGGCCGCATACGCGACGAGCAGCAGCGTCGTGCCGACGCTCGCGCCGCGCAGCGCGGCGCCGGTCAGCACGAGGCCGAGGATCGGGCCCGCGCACGGCGCCCACAGCAGGCCCGTCGCGACGCCGAGCAGCAGCGACGACGCCGGGCCGGCCGGGCGGCCGTCGCGTTGCGCGAACCCGGTGAGCCGGTTGCCGGCGGCGACGAGCGGGCGCGTCAGATGTTCCGCGAAGCGCGGCATCAGCAGCGTCAGGCCGAACACCGCGAGCAGCACGATCGCGAGCCAGCGGCCGGCCTGGTTGGCCTGCGCGACCCAGCCGCCGCCGACGGCGGCGAGCGTCGCGACGACGGCGAACGTGAGCGCCATGCCGGCGAGCAGCGGCAGGCCGCTGCGCACGAACGGCTGGTCGGCGCGCGCGAACACGAACGGCAGCACGGGCAGGATGCACGGGCTCAGGATCGTGAGCACGCCGCCGAGATAGGCAAGGACGATGAGCAGCATGGTGCGTTCTCCAGTCGGACGGGAGTGGGGCCGGGTCAGGCGGCGGACGGGTGGAAGGCGAGCGCGAGGCCGTTCATGCAGTAGCGCAGGCCGGTGGGCGCCGGGCCGTCGTCGAACACGTGGCCGAGATGGCCGCCGCAGCGGCGGCAGTGCACTTCGGTGCGGACCATCCCGAACGACGCGTCGGTGTCGGTGCCGACCGCGTGGTCGAGCGGCTTCCAGAAGCTCGGCCAGCCCGTATGACTGTCGAACTTGGTGGCCGACGAGAACAGCGCGAGGTTGCAGCCGGCGCACGCGAACGTGCCGTGCCGGTGCTCGTCGTTCAGCGGGCTGCTGAACGGCCGTTCGGTGCCGGCTTCGCGCAGGACCGTGTATTGGGCGGGCGTGAGCCGGCGATGCCATTCGGCGTCGCTGAGCGTGATCTCGAAAGGAGCGGCTTTGGGTGCGCCAGCCGGCGGCGCGGCGAACGCACGGCCGACCAGCGCGCGGCGGCCGGCGGACGACAGCGCCGCGAGCGCGGCGAGGCCGGTGGCGCCGGCGAACAGCAGGTGTCTGCGGGTGGGCATGATGGGCTCCTGGAAGCAGGTCCTGAAAACATGCGCCCATCGTAGGCGGCGGCCGGTGTCGAAGTCCTCACGGAAAGTTAAATGAATCGTGATTATTTACTCGGCGTTCCGGCCAGGGCCGCTGAAATCCGTCCGATCCAGGTCTGGCAAGGGTTTGCGGGGAGTTGATGGTCCGCCCACTTCCTCTGAAATCCTGCACGAGCCACAACTTTTTAGTGTCTTTTTAGTGTTCGTGGTCTGGAGTAGGCTCTGCTTAGGATGCGCGCGCCGATCGGATCACGATATCGGTGGAGGGCGATCATGGGTGCATTGACGGTCAGGCATAATTTTAATCGGCTTACGGTTGTCCGGCAGGTTACTCCGCCACCTTGAACAGGCGGTTCTTGTTGATCACGCCGGCTTTCGTCTGTTTGCCGTCGTCGTCAGCGGCGGGCCGCAGATGCCGATCGTCGAGCGTCGGCCCCGTATAGCGGCTGCGCGGCCGGATCACCTTGCCGACGCGCAGCTGCTCGATGCAGTGTGCGAGCAGTCCGACGCTGCGCGCGATCGAGAACAGCCCGAACGCCGCATCGCGCGGCAACTGAAGCTGCACCGACAGCATCGCCAGCGCGACATCGATGGTCGGCCGCTGGCCGGTGAGCGTCGTGACCTTGTCGACGAAGTGCGCGAGTTCCGCCGGCGGATCGAGCCGCGCAAGCAGCGCGGCCGCGCGCGGATCGCCGTCGGGGTAAAGATGATGGCCGAAACCGGGAATCGGGATCGCGGACTTCAGGTGATGATCGACGACGCGCTCGGCACCCAATCGTTGCACGTCGTCGAACACCGCACGCACGCGTCCCGACGCGTCGCCGTGCAGCGGCCCCGACAACGTCGCGAGCCCCGTCAGCAGGCAGCCTGCCAGCGACGCGCCGGTCGATGCGGTGATGCGCGCTGCGAATGCCGAACTCGTGATCTCGTGATCGGCGACCAGCACCATCGCGCGGCGCAACAGGTCTGCGCCATGGCTGTCGAGGCCCCATCCGGCCGCGAGCCGCTGATGGGTGTGAAGCGGGCTTGCGCCGGCATCGTCGTGCGCGCCGAACGCGCGCGACACGATCGCGACGAGCTGCCCGGCCTCGATGTGCAGCGCGCTGTCGAGCCGGCCGAGCGTCGAATGGCCAAACGCGGCCAGCGTCGCGAGCATCGTGAACGCACATTGCCGGTCGCGCTCGCCTGGCGGCAGCACGATCACCGGCGCGTCGAACCACACCGGCGCGGCGGCCTGCCAGAGCAGCGCAGCCGTTTCCTCGAGCGTCGCGGTATCCGCGAGTTCAATGCTGTCGCGGCCGCGATACCATGCGCGGCCCTTCGAGAACGTGGTGATGCCGCTGTAGATGCACGGCTCGGCACCGAAGATCGTGCTGGCCGCGAGCGCCGCTCGCTTGCGGCCGACCTGTTTCTTGCGGCAAAGCGCGACCACGTCCTCGGCGCGATACAGGCTCTTGCGCGGATCGTCGGGATCCTGCATCACGGCAATGCTGCCGCGGCTCGCGTACGCATAGACGGTCTGCGCCCGCACGCCGAGCCGCCGCGCCGCTTCCGTCAGGGTGATCCAGTTCTGCATGGGGAGTCGTGATGAGGATGCGGCCGGTGCGCGGCCGCTTGCGCCGACTATAGACCGGGTTCAGTTCAATGTCATCTCGGCCGGGCGCCGCTCGAGCACCTCGACGAGGATGTCGCCGGGCGCGCGCACGAAACAGCCACGTACACCGGCGCGGATCCGCGTGACGGGCTGGACGATCTCGGCGCCGTTGTCGACGAGATGCGCGTAAGCCGCATCCAGATCCTCGACGAGCACGCCGAAGTGGTCGATCCCTTGCATGCGCGCGCCGTCCGGCACGATCCCCGGACGCGCGTCCGGCAGCGCCGTGATGAAGAGGTCGATCGCCCCGATCCGCAGGTCGATGCGGCCGGGGCGCCGCACGATTTCGGCGTTCAGACAGCGCGCAAACCACGCGGCGGTGGCCTCGGCATCAGCCGAGCAGAGTTGAAGGTGATCCCATTTGAATTCGATCATGATCGTGCTCGGTACGTGTAGGAGTGGCCGGGATGGCGGGTAAAGGGGCGGACGGGGTCAGAGCCCGATACGCGACAGCTTGCCGAGCAGCACCGAGTACGACAGCGTGCCGACGAGGCAAATCGCACCCATCAGGTTCAGCGCCCAGAAAAAGTTTCCGGTGTGCTGCGTCACGTAGCCGATCATCAGCGGCGTGGTGACGGCCGCGATGTTTGCGGCAAGGCTCGTGATGCTGCTGGTGAGTCCGACATAGCGTTTCGGCGCGATCTCGGACACGGCCGCCCACGACATCGAGCCGATTCCCTGTGCGAAGAACGCGACGGTCAGTATCGCGATCACCAGCGCGTTCGACTGCACGAAGTTGACGAGCACGATCGATGCGCCGAGGAAGGTGCCGATCACGAGCGGCGCCTTGCGCGACGACGACATCGATACGCCGCGCCGGATGCAGAGATCGGACAGATAGCCCGCGATCAGGATCCCGAGCGTAGCGCCGATGAACGGCATCGCCTGGAAGAAACCGACCTTGATCATCGACATGTGCCGTTCCTCGACCAGGTAGGTCATGAACCAGGTCGTGAAGAACACCAGCAGCGTGTTGTTGCAGAATTTGCCGAGACAGATCGCGAGGATCTGCCGATAGCCCAGCAGGCGCAGCGCCATGCGCCAGTCGAAACGGTCGCGCGCCGTCACTACCGGCTGCCCTTCGGTGATGTACTGCAGCTCGGCGGCGCTGACGCGTGGATGGCGCGACGGATCGCGATAGAGCCGGTACCAGACGACGCTGAACAGAATGCCGAACGCGCCGGTTGCGAAGAACACGGTACGCCAGCCGAACGCGGATGAGATCCACAGCAGCAGCCCGGTGAAGAGCGGCGTGCCGATGTACTGACCCATCACGTACACGCTCGTCGCGAAGCCGCGCTCCTGGACCGGGAACCACATCGTCACCGCGCGCGCGTTCGACGGAAACGCGGGCGCTTCGAGCGCGCCCATCGCCAGCCGCGAACCGAGCAGCATGTGATAGCCGTGCGCGAGCCCTTGCGTGAGCGTCGCCAGCGACCAGCCGACGAGCGACAGCGCATACGCGACGCGCGAGCCCAGCATATCGGCGAGCACGCCTGCCGGCAGCAGCGCGATCGAGTACGCGAGGCCGAACACAGCGAACAGCTCCCCCATCTGCACGCGGGTGAGCGCGAGGTCCTTCGACAGCGCGGGCGCGACGATGCCGAGCGCCGAGCGGTCGACGTAGTTGAGGATGGTGGCCACCAGCAGCATCGACAGCACGCCGTAGCGCACTCGCGATCGTGTTGCGATGCCTGCGTGCGCGTCGAACTCGCGCATGACCGAAACCTGCTCTTCTGCGGTTTTCAATGTCGTCTCCTGTCTCCTGATTGCACGGCCGGCGTGCGGTGGTGCTGCACGCCGGCGCTCGCCCGGTCAGCCGCGCCCGACGAACGGCATCGCGCTCGCCATGATCGTCATGTTCAGAATGTTCGCTTCGAGCGGCAGGCTCGCCATCTGCACGATCGCGTTCGCGACGTGCGTGACGTCGACGCGCGGCTCGGGCGCGATGCGGCCGTCGGCCTGCAGCACGCCGTTGTTCATCCGCTCGGTCAGCGACGTGGCGGCGTTGCCAATGTCGATCTGACCGCACGCGATGTTGAATCGCCGCCCGTCGAGCGCGAGCGAACGCGTGATGCCGAGGACCGCGTGCTTCGTGGCCGTGTACGCGATCGTGTTCGGGCGCGGCGTGTGCGCGGAAATCGAACCGTTGTTGATGATGCGGCCGCCTTGCGGCGTCTGGCGCTTCATCTGGCGCCACGCGGCGCGGGCGCACAGGAACACGCCCGTCAGGTTGGTGGCGACCACGTCGTTCCAGAACTCAAGCGAATAATCGTCGAGCGGAACGGCGCCTGCGTTGCGGCCCGCGTTGTTGAACAGCACGTCGAGGCGACCGAAGTCATGCGCAATCCGCGTGAAGCTCGCATCGACCGATGCCTCGTCGGAAACGTCGGTCGGAATGGCCGCGGCCACGCCGCCGGCCCGCTCGACGATCTCCTGCGTCGCGAGCAGCGGATCGATACGCCTGCCGAGCAGCGCGACGGTGAAGCCTGCTCGCGCCAGCGCAACCGCCGCTGCCTGCCCGATTCCGGTGCCGGCGCCCGTCACTGCCGCGATTTTTTTCTCTGCCTGCATTTTCACGATCTCATCTTCAGTCCGTTGAACATGCAAAAAGCATTGCGCGGCGACGACTTCGCAGCAATCTTGATTCTTTCAATCAATATCAACCGCCCCGTCCAGACGGGCTGGCGTCAGGGTTTTCCTGAGTTCGCGGCTGCGCCGTTCGCGCGCCGGCACGGCATCGCGCATGGCATAGGACATGATCGGAATCGGTCGATCATCCGGTCGCTCAATGCCGCGCGGACATGTTGATCGAACCAATCAATATTGACCCGCGCCGACTGCACTTCGTAGGCTGTGTTCCGTTTTCCGACCCAAGGACGAGACCATGCCTGACAACAATCGCACCCGCCTGTTGGTTGCGCGACGCGTTCCCGCCGCAGTCGCCGCACGCGCAGAATCCGAATTCAACGCGTATGTAACGGACGCCGACATGGACGCGCCGTCCGTCGTCGAGTTCTGCAATCGCTACGAGACGCCGGCGGTGCTGATCGGCAAGAAATCGGGGCTGCAGGCCGAGCACATCGCGGCATTGCCGCCGAGCGTGAAGATCATCGCGAACGCGAGCGCCGGGTACGACCACATGGATGTCGCCGCCGCACGCGCACGCGGAATCGCGGTCAGCAACGCCCCCGATGCGCTGACCGACTGCACGGCCGATTTCACGATGCTGCTGGTGCTGGCCGCGTGCCGGCGTGCATCGGAGTACGAGCGTATCGTGCGCGCGGGGTGGGGAAAGTCGTTCGGCATGACCGACATGCTCGGCACGCGCGTGAACGGCAAGACGCTCGGAATCGTCGGTTTCGGGCGGATCGGCCGGGCGGTCGCGCAGCGCGCGCGCGGCTTCGGGATGAAGATCGTCTATACCGATCGGCGTCCCGCACCGCCCGAGATCGAGGCCGGTGCACGCTATTGCGCGGATCTCGACACGCTGCTCCCGCAGTGCGACATCCTCACGCTGCACGTGCCCGGCGGCGGCACGCCGTTGATGACCCGCCGCGAATTCGGCTTGCTGCGCGGCGGTGCGGTATTCGTGAATGCGGCACGCGGCAGTCTCGTCGACGAGGATGCGCTTTACGATGCGTTGACGTCGTATCGGCTGTTCGCCGCGGGGCTCGACGTTTACCGGAACGAACCCAACATCGATCCGCGCTTTGCCGCGCTCGACAATGTGTTTCTGTCGCCGCACATGGCGAGCGCGACCATCGAGACGCGCGACCAGATGGGGTTTACCGCGCTCGACAACGTCGCGGCGGTGCTTGACGGGAAGGGGGCGCCGAACGCGCTGTGATGACGGCGGGCGAGAGCGCTCGCTCATGCCGGGGTGTCCGATGACGGAACCCCGGCTCCAACCGCGTCGTTACTTCAGCACCCCCTGCGCCACCAGCACCTCATGCGCGGCCTTGAACGCGCTGAGACGATGCGGAATACCCGAATAAGCGGTCGCATGCAGCAGCGTTGCTTTCATTTCGTCCAGCGGAGTGGTGACGGACGCCCTAATGTCGAATAGCGATAGAGCTTCCGCCTTAGTCTCGCCTGATGCGCCAGACCATGCCGCCGCTCTTAGTTTTGCGAAACATCAGGTGCCATTTTCCTCTCGCCACTGGTCATAAGATGTCACATCTTACGACCGTGCGCGATCCCTGAGAATATATGGATGTGTCAAGAGATGGCTTGCGAGAAGATGGCTTTAGTTATACGATGACTGATCAATTAGGGGCCGACGCCGCCCAATGAACGATCTCGCACGAGCGCGGTCGTCCGTCAAATCGCACTTTCGGCCGTCGGCCGCATAGTTTGCCCCGACTCGCCGCACCGGGAATACATTCGTGAAAATCGTCGCCATCGAAGTCATTCGTCTCTCGCTTGCATTCGACGCGGGCCGCCGTCCCGTTGCCGCAGTTGAACCGGCCGCTGCGGACACGTATAACGCCGCAGACCGCTCGCTGCGCCGAATGGAGTCGCTGCTGGTCAGGCTTACCGATGACGCAGGGC
>NZ_PREY01000051.1:0-29329 GCF_002959955.1 Burkholderia sp. BE12
CCCCAATAATTCCCCTTGACGTTCTATCTTTCGATATATATCTTTAGATATGTTTTCCGACATATCCAAGGACACGATCATGCGACACAACCCCTCCCGCGGCCATGCCCGATGTGACGGTCATGGTGCGCATGCCCGCCCCGACTGGTTCGCCGGGCTCTGGTACGCGATCGGTCGCCACCGTCGCGGCCACGATCCGTTCGGCGGTGGCGGCCCGTTCGGCGGCCGTGGCGGGCGCGGCTTTGGCGATTTCGGCGACGACGGCATGCCGCGCGGCCGCCAGTTCAGCTCCGACGATCTCCAACTGCTGCTGCTCGCGCTGGTGGCCGAACAACCGAGCCACGGCTACGAACTGATCAAGGCGCTCGACACGCGCTCGAACGGTTTTTACAGCCCGAGCCCCGGCATGGTGTATCCGGCGCTCACGTATCTCGAAGAAGGCGGCTTCGTCGCGTCGCAGCCGGAAGGCAACCGCAAGCGCTATGCGCTGACCGACGCAGGCCGCGCGCATCTCGACGCGCAGCGCGAACGCGTCGACACGCTGTTCGCACGCCTCACGCACCTCGCCCGCAAGATGGAATTCATGCGCCGCGCATTCGCCGGTGAATCGGCCGGCAACGAAGCACAGGACGAATCGCAGGCCGGCTGGCTGCCGGAATTCGTCGAGGCGCGTCTCGCGCTCAAGCGTGCGCTGCTGCACAAGAGCGCCGCCGATGCCGACGAACAGCGCCGCATCGCGGCCATCATGCGCCGGGCGACGGCCGAAATCGAAGGCGGCACCGGCGCGTGACCCACGCCGCCCCGTCACCACTAAGGAGAACGGATTGATGCAGAACACGTCCGAGCGCACCGTGACCCGCGTGCGCCACACCCTCAAGTTCCGCCTGCTGCAGGTCCTGCGCGTGCACACCGTGACACCGCACCTGCTGCGCGTCACGCTCGGCGGCCCCGATCTCGCCGATTTCGAATCCGCGTCGTTCGACGATCACGTGAAGGTCTTTTTCCCGCCGCCGGGTGCGGAGCGGCCCGCGCTGCCGACGCTCGGCGCGAACGGCCCCGAGTTTCCGGAAGGCGAACCGAAGCTGGTCGCGCGCGACTTCACGCCGCGCCGCTTCGACCGCGCCGCCTGCGAACTCGATCTGGAATTCGTGTTGAACCATCCGGGCCCGGCCTCGCAGTGGGCCGCGCAGGCACGTGTCGGCCAATGGCTCGGCATCGGCGGCCCGCGCGGTTCGTTCGTCGTCCCGACCGGTTTTGACTGGCATCTGCTGATTGGCGACGATACGGCGCTGCCGGCCGTCGCGCGGCGTCTCGAGGAATTGCCGGCCGGCGCGCGCGTGGCGGTCGTGCTGGAAGTCGCGGATCGCACCGCGCAGATCTCGTTCGATACGCGCGCCGACGTGCATGAAATCTGGCGCTTCCGCGCCGAAGCCGACGCGGCGAACGGCGACGCGCTGCTCAATGCCGTCCGCGATCTGCCGCTGCCGTCGTCCGGCGACGGCTACGTATGGGCGGCCGGCGAAGCGCTGTCGATGCGCGCGGTGCGCCAGCACCTGACCGGTGAACGCGGCGTCGACAAGTCGCGCATCCGCGCGGCGGCCTACTGGAAGCGCGGCGCGGCGGCCGTGCACGAAACGCTGGAAGACTGACCGGGGATGGGCGGCTGAAACAATCGTGGCGCCGGCGCAGCGGCGGGCTTGGCATCGGCATCGCGGCTGGTATATATGTACGTCTGCGGCGCCGCTGTCGGGGACAGCCGCCGCAGCCCGCCCAGGAGCGCCCGGTCATGACAAAAGAAAGCCACGCTTCGCCTTTCCTTCGCCACCTGAAGATCGCCGGTTATTGCGGCCTCGCCGCGGTCGTCCTCGCGCTGTTCGTCGCGATGTGCGCGATCCTGAAGGAAAGCGCCCTCGACCGCGATGCCGCACGGCATCCGGCCGACACGCCCGAACTGCACGATGCGGGCGGCGGCCCGTCCGCCTCGGCCGAATCGGCCCGCACACCCGGCTCGTCCGGCTGACGGCGTCCTGCCGCTTGCTTCCGCTTACGGCGCCTGCCGGCGTCCCATCACGGCCGCATGCACCGAATCGCCGAGCCGGTCGAGCAGCGCGGTCACGCGTTGCCCGTACAGGTGCGCGGCCAGCGCGCCGACCGTGCCGACCAGCACGCCGCCCGCCATGTCGAACGGCCAGTGCACGCCCGCATAGACGCGCCCCCATGCGATCGCGACGGCCATCGCGGCCACCACGAAACCAGTGACCCGCGTGGTGCCGCCGAGCAGCAAGCCGACCGCCATGCTCCACGCGAACGTCATGTGATCGCTCGGAAACGAGCTGTCCGGCGCGTGCGGAATCAGCTGCGTGCCGACGCCGGCCATGAACGGGCGCGGCGAGAACCACACATGTCCGAACACCTGCGCGAGCACGAGCGCCACGCAGACGCCCACGCCGGCTTCGATCGCCTGGCGCCGCGCGGGGCGCGCGCCGAAGATCCAGGTCAGCAGCAGCATCACGGGCAGCGCATAGACGAGCCAGTCGGCGGCGAAGATCGCCAGGCGGGCGACGCCCGGGTGCGGTGCACCCCCGGCGTTGATGGCGGAAAAGAGGGCGAGATTGAGGTTCTGCATGAATCCGGTTGCGTGGAGCGTAAAAGATCGGCCGGTTGCCCGGCCGGATGCGAACGAATGCTAGGGCGTGGCCGCTTAAGCGAGGCTTAATGCGGCAGCCGCCCGGACAAGGCCGCGCGGCGAACGCACTTAGAGCCCGCACTGCAACACAAGTTCACACAATTGTCATATTACCGCGCCAACGTCCCCGTAAAAGCTCACCACACCTCCCGTAAAGACTCACCTTTTTCACATGATGGCGTCATCGACACGTGCCACCATCGCCCTGCCGGGGTGCCGACCAGGCCGTTTGCATCGTTCATCTCAATATTTACGCGTCGAATTACTCGAAATCGGCAACAATTAATTCCAGATGCGGCATCGCACAACGGCAACGCACAGGCATACGATTACGACCACTCATCCACGAAGCGATCAACAACAAGGAGTCCGCATGAAACCCAGCGATGTCCGATCGAAAGCGTTTGCGATGCCGTTGACCAGCCCTGCGTTCCCGATGGGCCCGTACCGTTTCGTCGATCGTGAGTTTCTGATCATCACGTACCGCACCGATCCGGACCGCCTGCGTGAAATTGTCCCCGAGCCGCTGCAGGTCACCGAGCCGCTCGTGCATTACGAATTCATCCGCATGGCCGATTCGACCGGCTTCGGCGATTACACCGAAAGCGGCCAGGTGATCCCCGTCGAATACAACGGCCAGCCGGGCGGCTATACGCTGGCGATGTACCTCGACGATCACCCGCCGATCGCCGGCGGTCGCGAACTGTGGGGCTTCCCGAAGAAGCTCGCGTCGCCCACGCTGCACGTGAACACCGACCACATTCTCGGCACGCTCGACTACGGCAAGGTGCGCGTCGCGACCGGCACGATGGGCTACAAGCACAAGGAACTCGACATCGACGAGCAGATGAAGCGGCTCGCCGGCCCCAATTTCCTGCTGAAGATCATCCCGCACGTCGACGGCACCGCGCGCGTCTGCGAACTGGTGCGCTATTACATGCAGGACATCAAGATGAAGGGCGCGTGGACGGGCCCCGCATCGCTCGAGCTGGCGCCGCACGCGCTCGCGCCGGTGGCTGATCTGCCCGTGCTCGAGATCGTCGAAGCGCGCCACCTCGTCGCGGATTTGACGCTGGGTCTCGGCGAAGTCGTCTACGATTACCTGGCCCAGTAACACGTCCGCAGTCCTTTCTCCCTGTCAATCCTTTCACCACGGGAATTCGAACATGAGCAACCTGAATGGCAAGACCGCAGTCGTCACGGGCGCCGCGAGCGGCATCGGCAAGGAAATCGCGCTGGAGCTGGCCAAGGCAGGCGCGGCCGTCGCGATCGCCGACCTGAACCAGGACGGCGCGAACGCGGTCGCCGACGAGATCAACAAGGCAGGCGGCAAGGCGATCGGCGTCGCGATGGACGTGACCAGCGAGGAAGCCGTGAACAGCGGCATCGACAAGGTGGCCGAAGCGTTCGGCTCGGTCGACATCCTCGTGTCGAACGCCGGTATCCAGATCGTCAACCCGATCGAGAACTATTCGTTCTCCGACTGGAAGAAGATGCAGGCGATCCACGTGGACGGCGCGTTCCTGACGACGAAGGCCGCGCTCAAGCACATGTACAAGGACGATCGCGGCGGCGTCGTGATCTACATGGGCTCGGTGCATTCGCACGAAGCGTCGCCGCTGAAGTCGGCGTACGTGACGGCCAAGCACGGGCTGCTGGGCCTGGCGCGCGTGCTGGCGAAGGAAGGCGCGAAGCACAACGTGCGCTCGCACGTGGTGTGTCCGGGCTTCGTGCGCACGCCGCTGGTCGACAAGCAGATTCCGGAGCAGGCGAAGGAGCTCGGCATCAGCGAAGAGGAAGTGATCAAGAAGGTGATGCTCGGCAACACGGTCGACGGCGTGTTCACGACGGTGCAGGACGTCGCGCAGACGGTGCTGTTCCTGTCGGCATTCCCGAGCGCCGCGCTCACGGGCCAGTCGTTCATCGTCAGCCACGGCTGGTTCATGCAGTAACACCTGCGCTTCCCCGACGGCAGACGATTTTCCGCGCCGCCTCCACTCTTGCGATGGCGTGCCGTCGTCGATCGACGCCACGCCATCCATCACCGCCGTCCACGGCGGGATTTCTCGGAGCAACTGATGAAACCGCACGCGCGTACAGAAAAGCAGGCCGTCGATGCGGCGGACCTGCAACACGAAGCCGGCGCGCCGGCTGCTGCGCGGTCGCTGCCGTACGAAACGGTCGCGCTCGTCCTGCAAGGCGGCGGCGCGCTCGGCGCGTATCAGGCCGGCGTATTCGAAGGGCTGCATGAAGCAGGCATTCCGCTCGACTGGATCGCGGGCATCTCGATCGGCGCGCTCAATACCGCGCTGATCGCCGGCAATGCGCCCGAGCATCGCGTCGAGCGCCTGCGTGAATTCTGGGAAACGATCTGCCAGCCGGCGTTCTTTCCGACGATTCCGGCCGCGTTCGAATTCGCGCTGTTCAACAGCATCGATCAGATCCGCACGTTCTTCACCGCGTCGCAGGCCGCCAGCGCGATGATGCAGGGCCAGCAGGGCTTCTTCGTGCCGCGCTTTCCGCCGCCGCTGCCCGGCGTGTCCGACCATCCGGAAAAAATCAGCTGGTACGACACGTCGGCGCTGCGCACGACGCTGCTGAAACTGTGCGATTTCGACCGGATCAATTCGGGCGAGACGCGCGTGTCGGTCGGCGCGGTCAACGTCGGCACCGGCAACTTCGTGTACTTCGACAATTCGCGCATCCGTCTCGCGCCCGAGCATTTCATGGCGTCCGGTGCGTTGCCGCCCGCGTTCCCGCCCGTCGAGATCGACGGCGAGTATTACTGGGACGGCGGCGTCGTGTCGAACACGCCGCTGATGGAAGTGCTCCGCGCCCGGCCGCGCCGCGACACGCTCGCATTCCAGGTCGATCTGTGGAGCGCGCGCGGGCCGCTGCCGCGCACGATGGCCGACGTCGCCGAGCGCACGAAGGACGTGCAGTATTCGAGCCGCACGCGTTTCGTCACCGATACGCTGCAGCGCGAACAGCGCTACCGCAACGTGCTGCGCCACGTGCTCGAGCAGGTGCCGGAAGAGCAGCGCAAGAACGACCCGTGGTGCGTCGAGGCCGACGCGATGTCGAGCGGGAAGAAGTACAACATCCAGCACCTGATCTACCAGCAGAAAGCGTACGAGCATCACTACAAGGACTATCAGTTCGGTCTGTCGACGATGCGCGACCACTGGTCCGCGGGCCTCGACGACATCCGCAAGACGCTCGCGGTGAAGGACGGCCTCGCGCTGCCCGTCAACGACGCGGGCTTCGTCACGCACGACATTCACCGCCGCCGGTAATGGCGTGTGCAACGGGCCGGTGCGCTGCATGCGCCGGCTCGTCCTCCTTTCCGCTTCGACATGCCGATTTTCATTGCGCTATTCGCGCTCATCGCCCTGGGATGGGGCGCCGTTCAGCTGTTTCACGTCATCGCCGCGCAGTTCGGCCAGCCGGTCGCGATCGCGGCCGCCGTGCTGGCCGCCGCGCTCCTGATCGCACTGATCGCGTGGTGGCTCAAACGCCGTCGCGACATCGCACCGAACACGAAGGAACCCGGCTGGACGCATATCGTGCATCGCGCATGGGGCGAGTTGCGCGTGTCCGCGACGCAAGGGTTGCTGTGGCTGTCGCATGACGGCGCGGACGGCCGCTATACGCTGTCGCAGCTCGACGGTTGCGAGGCCGCGCCGATCGACGGCCGCTGGCATCTCGTCGTGCGCGTGCGCGACGCCGTGCGCGGCGAATGGAAGCTGCCGATGATGGACAAGCGCGATGCGCAGCGCTGGGCGCGCGTGCTCATGCTGGCCAAGGACAACCGGCTCTGAACGCGCGTTCGGGCCGCACGGCCCAGCCGCGCGACGGCCCGCTATCGCGCGCCGAGCGCCCGCAGCGCATCGAGCACGTGCTGCGTCGCCCGTTCGACCGGGCCCGCCCGATGGGCAATCCCCAGTTCGCGCCACAACGCCGGGCGTAGCGGCCGCATGACGATGCGCGCATCCGGCAACGGGGCGCCCGCCTCGTGCGGCAGCAGCGTCGCGCCGTAACCTGCGGCGACCAGGCTCTTGATCGCATCGTTGTAGTTGAGCGCGATCCGCGGCTCGGGCCGGTGGCCGCCGAGCGCGAACCATTCGGTCGTGAGCCGCGACAGACGCGTCGTCGCATCGTTGAGAATCAGCGGTCGCGCGGCCAGATACGCCGGCGTCACCCGGGCCGGAAGCGGCCAGTCCGCGGGCAGGAAAGCCATCACCGGATCGCGGCGCCACGGGCGGATCGACAGCCCCGCGACCGGCGCTTGCGGCAGCGCGACCAACCCGACGTCGAGCGTGCCTTGCGCAATGCGCGACAGCGTGTCGTGCGACGTGAGCACCGCGATCTGCACATCGATATCCGGATGCTGTGCGCGCAATCCGGCCACCGCCTGCGGCAACAGATGCGCGATCGCACCGGTCGATGCGCCGAGGCGTACGCGCCCGGTCAACCCCTGCACCTGTCGCTGCACGTCGTCCAGCGTGGATTCGACTTCCGCCAGCAGACGCCGCGCCCGCTCCACCAGCACTTCGCCGATCACGGAAGGGCGCACGTTGCCGCGGGTGCGGGACAGCAGCGGCGCGCCGACGCGGCTTTCCAGCTCGGCGACATGCAGACTGACGGTCGGCGGCGCGAGATGAAGCCATTGCGCCGCCGCCACGAAGGATCCCTGGTCCGCGATCGCGACCAGCGTACGCAGGCGGTCCAGACTGATCTCGCGCATCGCACACCTCTCGTTCAGGAAAGCTGAACCGGACGGTCAGCAAATTCAACTTTTCCTATTCTAGGCGTTCGGTGGACGATACGGCTTCCCCCGACGACCGAACGCGACGAACACGACCATCATGAGCTTCCCCACTGTCTTCATCGACGGCGACCAGGGCACGACCGGGTTGCAGATTCACGCGCGTCTGCGCGACCGCACCGACGTGCGGCTGCTCACGCTTGCCGCCGCCGAACGCAAGGACCCTGCGCGGCGCGCAGAAGCACTCAACGCGTGCGATATCGCCATCCTGTGCCTGCCCGACGCGGCCGCGCGCGAAGCGGTCGGCTTCATCCGGAACCCGGCGGTACGCGTGATCGACGCCAGTTCAGCCCATCGCACGCAGCCGGAATGGGTCTACGGCTTTCCCGAGATGGCCGACGGACATGCGCGACACATCGCGCAGGCGACGCGCGTGAGCAATCCGGGCTGCTACCCGACGGGCGCGATCGGCCTGCTTCGCCCGCTGCTGCGGGCCGGGCTGCTGCCGCGCGACTACCCGGTGAGCATCCATGCGGTGTCCGGTTACTCGGGCGGCGGGCGGGCCGCCGTCGACGCATTCGAATCGGGCGACGCCGCCGCACGCGCGTTGCCGCTGCAGGTCTACGGCCTCGCGCTCGAGCACAAGCACGTGCCCGAGATCCGGCAGCATGCGGGGCTCGCGCACCGCCCGTTCTTCGTGCCGGCCTACGGTGCGTATCGGCAAGGCATCGTGCTCACCATCCCGATCGAGCTGCGCCTGCTTCCGGCCGGGGTGACGGGCGAGCGGTTGCATGCCTGTCTCGCGCATCACTATGCGGATGCGCGTCACGTCGACGTGATGCCGCTCGCGGACGCACGCGCGGCGACGCATCTTGATCCGCAAGCGTTGAACGGCACCAATGATCTGCGCCTCGGCGTGTTCGTCAACGCAGACGCCGAGCAGGTGCTGCTGTCCGCCGTGTTCGACAATCTCGGCAAAGGGGCATCCGGCGCCGCCGTGCAGAATCTCGACTTGATGCTCGGTGCGCCAGACGCGGCGTGACGCTCCCGCAGGCATCGTCGAGGGTGCCTGCGCACGCCCCCCGTAAAAGCTCACCTTTAGCCGGTTTCAGGCCGTATCGTCACCCGCGGCGGCGTTCAGGCCGGCCAGCGTCTCGACCAGAAAATCCACGCACACGCGTACCTTCGCCGACGCCGCGACGCGTTCCGGATACACGGCCCAGATGTTCGCGGGCTGGATCGCGTCCGGCAGCACGCGGCACAATGCGCCGGCCTCGATCAGCGGCCCGGCCTCCCAGATCGAGCGCAGCACGATGCCGCGCCCGGCCAGCGCCCATTGCACGGCCACCTCGCCATGGTTCGTCGACAGCGCGCCGCCCACCTTCACCGTGGCCGTTTCGCCGCGCACGTTCAGCCGCCATACGCCGAACGGATGATCGCGCTCCTTGATCGCGAGACAGTCGTGCGAGCTGAGATCCGCGAGCGAGCGCGGCGTCCCGCGGCGGGCGAGATAGTCGGGCGATGCGCACAGCACGCGATGGTTCGTGGCAAGACGGCGCGCGATCAGGTGATCGGCGATCTCGTCGCCGATGCGCACGTCGAGGTCGTAGCCTTCGCCGGCAACATCGACGAGCCGGTCGAACAGATCGAGCCGCACGTTCAGTTGCGGATAGCGCGCGCTGAAGTCGAGCAGCGCCGGCGCGACGACGTGCCGGCCGAAGCCGAAGCTGCTCGACATGCGCAGCGTGCCGCGCGGCACCGTGCGCGTGGTCGACACGTCCTCGACGAGATGATCGACGTCGTCGAGAATCTTTTCGGCGCGCGCGAACACGCGCTCGCCGGCGTCGGTGACCGTCATGCGGCGTGTCGAGCGATGCAGCAGGCGCGTGCCGAGCTGCGCCTCGAGCATCGCGACGCGCTTGCTGACATACGCAGGCGACACCGCGAGTTGCTCGGCGGCCGCGCTGAAGCTCGCGAGGCGAACGACCAGGCTGAACACGCGCAGGTCGTCGAGGTTCGGTGATTTATTCACGATTCGTGGAAAGTCGATTAACTTTTGCGCGATTTTAATCCAGATGGAAATAAATAGAATGACGTGACGGGCCGCTGCCTCCCCGGCAGCCGGCCAATCAGCCAAGGAGATTTGCATGACCGACAGGACTTACAGGATTGCCGTGATCCCCGGCGACGGCATCGGCCGCGAAGTGATGCCCGAGGGCCTGCGCGTACTCGAGGCCGTGACCGCGCGCTTCGGCGTGCGCTTCGACTTCGTCGAGATCGACTGGGCGAGCTGCGACTACTACGCGCAGCACGGCACGATGATGCCGGACGACTGGAAAGCGCAGCTGTCGGGCATGGACGCGATCCTGTTCGGCGCGGTCGGCTGGCCGGCAACGGTGCCCGATCACATTTCGCTGTGGGGCTCGCTGCTGAAATTTCGCCGCGAATTCGACCAGTACATCAACCTGCGGCCCGCGCGCCTGTTCGACGGCGTACCGTCGCCGCTCGCCGGCCGCCGCGCGGGCGACATCGATTTCATGATCGTGCGCGAGAACACCGAGGGCGAATATTCGTCGGTTGGCGGCACGATGTTCGAAGGCACCGAGCGCGAAGTCGTGATGCAGCAGTCGATCTTCACGCGGCACGGTACCGAGCGCGTACTGAAATTCGCGTTCGAGCTCGCGCAGCGGCGCGCGAAACGCGTCACCGTCGCGACGAAAAGCAACGGCATCGCGATCAGCATGCCGTGGTGGGATGCGCGCGCGGCCGAGATGGCCGAACGCTATCCCGAGATCGCGGTCGACAAGCAGCACATCGACATCCTGTGCGCGCGTTTCGTCCTGCAGCCGGACCGCTTCGACGTCGTCGTCGCGTCGAACCTGTTCGGCGACATCCTGTCGGATCTCGGGCCGGCCTGTACGGGCACGATCGGCATCGCGCCGTCGGCGAACCTGAACCCGGACCGCACGTTCCCGTCGCTGTTCGAACCCGTGCACGGTTCGGCGCCCGACATCGCGGGGCAATACATCGCGAATCCGATCGCGATGATCTGGTCGGCCGCGATGATGCTCGACTTCCTCGGCAACGGCACGGGCCGCGAACGCGACGCGCACGATGCGATCGTCGCCGCGATCGAGGACGTGCTGCGCACGGGACCGCGTACGCGCGATCTCGGCGGCCAAGCAGGCACGCAGGAAATGGGCGAGGCGATCGCCGCGCGGATTGCGGGTTGAGGGTCGCGGTCGTGCCCGGCGCTCGCGCCGGGCTGCGCTCATGAATGCGTCTGCGGTGAGCGGCACGCGCCGCGGTTGCGCACTCGTGCACACGCGGCCGATGCGTCGGCGGTGAAGCCGAGCAGTGAGTAGCGACACATCGCAACGCGCACGGCTTGCGCCGTCTTTCGTTGAAAGTCGAAATCCATCCGATCGGTGAGTTGCACGTCATGCCCGCGCACACCGATCGTCGACGCACGATTGCCTCGATGCGATTGGCGAGATCGGCGAGATGCATCACGCGGTGAAGCACACCGCTGCATGTCGAGACATACGCCGCTTCGCGGGGCGCAACAACGCGTCGATCTGTTCGAAACACAGCTCGACGCGCCATTTCACCTCATCCCGAAAAATCTCACCTTCAGCGGACGACTCCCGAATTTCCTCACCATTGATCTCTGGTGATACGTTTGCCGGTCCGTTGAACGCGTGCGCGCATCACAGCCCGAGATCGGACAGCCCCGGATGGTCGTCCGGACGACGGCCGAGCGGCCAGTGATAAAGACGGTCCGCCTCGCGAATCGGCAGATCGTTGATGCTCGCGTGACGATGCGCCATCAGGCCGTTTTCATCGAACTCCCAGTTCTCGTTGCCGTACGAACGGAACCAGTTGCCCGCATCGTCATGCCACTCGTACGCAAAACGCACCGCGATGCGGTTGCCGCCGAACGCCCACAGCTCCTTGATCAGCCGGTAGTCGAGTTCGCGCGTCCACTTGCGCTGCAGCAGCCCGACGATCTCGTCGCGGCCCGTCACGAACTCCGCGCGATTGCGCCAGCGGCTTTGCGGCGTATAGGCGAGCGACACGCGTTGCGGGTCGCGCGTGTTCCACGCGTCCTCGGCGGCGCGCACCTTCTGGCGCGCCGTTTCGAGCGTGAAAGGCGGAACGGGCGGACGAACTTCGGGGGAAGCGGACATGGGGTGCTCCTGTTCAGGGTTCTGGCCGCGAATGCACGCAGCCGGTTCGGATTCGCTGCGTCGGCTACCGCGATACGGTATCGAGCAGCAGTTCGGCCGTCGCGCGCGCATCGCGCGCGGCGTTTGCATCGCCACTGACGAGCGCCACGCCGATCGCGCCGTCGATCAACACGAGCCACTGACGCGCGATGCGCGCGAGCCCGCGGCGCTCGATGCCGGTTTCGTCGGCATGGGCGTCGAAGCGCTCGCGCACGAACGCCAGCAGGCGCGCCTTGTGCATGCGGGCGACGACGCGCACGGGATCGTCGGCGTCGGGTAACTCGCCCGACGCATTCAGGAACGCGCAGCCGTGAAAGTCGGGCTGCGCGAACCAGTCTCGCAGCACGTCGAACATGCCGAGCAATTGCGCGCGTGGCGCCTTGCCGCGCGCCAGCGTGGCGTCGACGAACCAGCGCATCCAGCGCTCGTCGCGACGTTCGAGCGCGGCGACCACCAGCGCCTCTTTCGATTCGAAATGCGAATAAAAGCTCTTTCGTGCCGCACCGGATCGCTTGACGATCGCATCGACACCGGTCGCATGGATGCCGCCCGAATAGATCAGCGCTTCGGCCGCATCGAGCAGCCGGTCGCGAACGGCGGGTTCGCCGGAGGAGTCGAGAGGGGTGTTCATGGGTTTACGGTAGAACGATCGTTCTCCGTCGTCAATACCCTGATGAGAAGGCCCTGCCGGTGGGAGGGCCGAATCGTGCCCGGTGCGTCGACGCGTTGTGTGGAACCT
This sequence comes from Burkholderia sp. BE12, assembly GCF_002959955.1. Classification (NCBI taxonomy): domain Bacteria; kingdom Pseudomonadati; phylum Pseudomonadota; class Betaproteobacteria; order Burkholderiales; family Burkholderiaceae; genus Burkholderia; species Burkholderia sp. BE12. The sequence continues at coordinate 12,423 of NZ_PREY01000051.1, forward strand.
TCAGCTCGACCCGCGCGGATCGAAGGGTGAATGGATCATGTAGTGGTCTGCGCACCGATCAAGGCCGATCGATGTCGATCGCATCGTGCATCAGTGAGTCGCGACGTTGCGTGCGGCTCACGGTCGATGTTCCGGCTCGGCACGATATCGCACACGGCGGCGTGCGAGCGCTCGCACGCCAAGCGAAGCGGGGAGGTACGTGGAAAAGGAGAAACAAGCACCGAATGGCGCGATGGAAAGAAACGACGCGTCCGCCGACAGGTGAAGCGAACATGCAACTGCAGGTCACCGACGTGGGATCGCGTGGCGATTCGGCGCGCAAACACGGCTCCCGAATAATCTCACCTCAAGCGTTGAATCGCACTTCCGAGGTTCGACGGCGCGCGTGCAAACGAATGCGGGGCAGGCGGCGAATGCGCCGCGCTGCCCCGTCTCGACACTCGGCTCAGACCGTCCAGTCGAGAATCACCTTGCCGCTTTCGCCGGACAGCATCGCGGCGAAGCCTTGCTCGTAGTCGTCGGCTGCGAAGCGATGCGTGATGATCGGCGACAGGTCGAGGCCGCTCTGCAGCATCGCGACCATCTTGTACCAGGTCTCGAACATTTCGCGGCCGTAGATGCCCTTGATCTCGAGCCCCTTGAAGATCACCTGGTTCCAGTCGATCGCCGTCTGCGCGGGCGGGATGCCGAGCAGCGCAACCTTGCCGCCGTGGTTCATCGCCTCGAGCAGGCTCGTGAACGCGCTCGGCACGCCGGACATCTCGAGACCGACGTCGAAGCCTTCGGTCATGTGCAGATCGGCCATCACGTCGCGCAGCGACTCGCGCGCGACGTTGACCGCACGCGTCGCACCCATCTTGCGCGCGAGCTCCAGCCGATAGTCGTTGATGTCGGTGATCACGACGTTGCGTGCGCCGACGTGCTTCGCGATCGCGACGGCCATGATGCCGATCGGGCCCGCGCCGGTGATCAGCACGTCTTCGCCGACGAGATTGAACGACAGCGCCGTATGCGTCGCGTTGCCGAACGGATCGAAGATCGACGCGAGATCGTCGGAGATCTCCGGCGGAATCTTGAACGCGTTGAACGCCGGAATCGCCAGGTATTCGGCGAACGCGCCTTCGCGGTTCACGCCGACGCCCACCGTGTTGCGGCACAGATGCCTGCGCCCGGCGCGACAGTTGCGGCAGAAACCGCAGGTGATGTGGCCTTCGCCGGACACGCGATCGCCGATCGCGAAACCGCGCACTTCCTGCCCCATCTCGACGATCTCGCCGACGTATTCGTGACCGACGTGCATCGGCACCGGAATCGTCTTCTGCGCCCAGTCGTCCCACTTCCAGATATGGATGTCAGTGCCGCAGATCGCCGTGCGGCGGATCTTGATCAGCACGTCGTTGTGGCCGACTTCGGGGCGCTTCACGCGCGTGAGCGTGAGGCCGGGGCCACGTTCGAGCTTTGCCAGTGCCTTCATGGTCGCGCCTCCGTCAGATGATGCCGAGCGACTTGCCGACGCGCACGAACGCGGCAACCGTCTGGTCGATCTGTTCGGGCGTATGCGCGGCGCTCATCTGCGTGCGGATGCGCGCCCGGCCGCGCGGCACGACGGGGAACGAGAAGCCGATCACGTAGACGCCTTCGCCGAGCAGCTTGTCGGCCATGTTCGTCGCGAGCTGCGCGTCGCCGAGCATCACCGGGATGATCGGATGCGCGCCGGGCACGAGCGTGAAGCCGGCTTCGGTCATCTGTTTGCGGAACCGCGCGCCGTTCTCGCGCACGCGCTCGCGCAGCTTCGCGCCCTCGTCGCTGCCGAGCAGTTCCAGCACCTTCAGCGATGCCGCGGCGATGCTCGGCGTAAGCGTGTTCGAGAACAGATACGGACGCGAGCGCTGGCGCAGCAGCTCGATCACCTCGCGACGCGCGGCGACATAGCCGCCCGAGGCGCCGCCGAGCGCCTTGCCGAGCGTGCCCGTGATGATGTCGATGCGGCCTTCGACGCCGCAGTGCTCGGGCGTGCCGCGGCCGTGCGTGCCGATGAAGCCGACCGCATGCGAATCGTCGACCATCACGAGCGCGCCGTAGCGATCGGCGAGATCGCAGATGCCTTTGAGGTCGGCGATGATGCCGTCCATCGAGAACACGCCGTCGGTCGCGATCAGCTTGTGGCGCGCGCCGGCGGCGTCGGCTTCCTTGAGCTTCGCCTCGAGATCGGAAAGATCGTTGTTCTTGTAGCGCAAACGCTTCGCCTTGCACAGGCGAATGCCGTCGATGATGCTCGCGTGATTGAGCTCGTCGCTGATCACCGCGTCGTTCTCGTCGAGCAGCGTCTCGAACAGCCCGCCGTTCGCGTCGAAGCAGCTCGAATAGAGGATGCTGTCCTCGGTGCCGAGAAACGCGGCCAGCGCGCTTTCCAGTTGCTTGTGGACGGTTTGCGTGCCGCAGATGAAGCGCACCGATGCCATGCCGAAGCCATCCTGGTCGAGACCGGCCTTCGCCGCGTCGATCAGGCGCGGATCGTTCGCCAGACCCAGATAGTTGTTCGCGCAGAAATTGAGCACGCCGGCACCGCCGGCGAGCCGCACGGCTGCCGCCTGGGGACTCGCGATCTCGCGCTCGGTCTTGTAAAAACCGTCCGCGCGGATCTGGTCGAGCGTCCCGCGCACCTGGGCGAGAAAGGCATCACGCATCGCAAAGCTCCTGACAGGGATTCGCATTCCGCGGCGCACGGCTCGTGGCGGCGCAACGGCCTGCTACTGTTATAGTCGGTCGTTCGGTTGACCGCATTTATCCAATATTCCGAACTAGAATTCGAAATACCGAACAACTCTAAGCGAACGGAATCCAAATGGCAAGTTCCTCCGGATCGCGGCGCACGCGTGCCGACGCCGCCCCGCAGCCGCCGGCCGCGACCCCACCGCGCGTGGGCGAGCAAATCCAGCGCCTGCGCAACGAACGCAAGCTGACGCTCGACGACCTGTCGCGCGCTGCCGGCGTATCGAAATCGATGCTCTCCGAGATCGAACGCGACAAGGCCAACCCGACGATCGCCGTCGCGTGGCGCCTGACGAACGCGCTCGGCATCACGCTCGACGAACTGTTCTCGCAGCCGAAGGCGCCCGAGACGATCCGCGTGGACGGCCCGCACGACATTCCGACGCTCGCCGGCCACGACGGCCGGTACCAGCTGCGCGTATGGGGCCCGATCGACCTCGCCGGCAAGTTCGAGTGGTACGAGCTGACGCTGCCGGGCGGCGGCGCACTGGTATCGAACGCGCACGAGCCCGGCACGCGCGAGCACCTCACCGTGCTGCAGGGCGCGATGGAAATCGAAGCCGCCGCGGCCAGCCGGCGCCTGAAAGCGGGCGACACCGCGCGCTACCCGGCCGACGAGCCGCATGCGATCCGCAATCCCGGCAAAACCGAAGCGCGGGCCTTGTTGATCGTGATACACCGCTGACGGCGCGGATAGTCGGCCAAAAGGACATCGCAGGCCAGTTGCGGAAAGTACTGTATGTTTGTACAGTATACGGACATTCCGCCATGCATGGGCCGGAGCCGGCGCACCGAGGCGCCCGCCCCGGTCGACAGGAGCCTGCAATGACAGAAGAACAAGATTTGGCCGCGCTCAGCTTCAAGGCTGCCGCGCACGACCTCGAATTGATCGTTCGCCATATCGCCGGGCGCTACATCCGCCAGCGCGTGCCGCTGACGTGGCGCCTGCTGCACGCGATCGAAGCCGAAGCGCTCGCCGATCTCGGCTTTGCCAGCCGGCACGACGCCGGCATGCGTCAATTGTTCGAACGGCCGTCGGACATGGCGTTTCCCGAAACGGACGATCCGATCGACTTCGGGCGCTCGAATGCGTTGCCCGCGGTCTTTTCATTCGCCGTCCTCGCGTACGAAGCCGCGGCAACGACGCACGATACCGCGCGTCCCGAGCGCGCTCATCGCCAGTCCAAGGCGTGGGGCGACTGACGGCCCAGCCCCGGCCGCGGCGCACCGCGACCGGTTTATACGCTTGCTGCCCGATACGTTGCGGAAAGGGCTACCATATACGCAACTAACGGAATTAATATCATGTCCCTTCCCGCCTCTCCCGACACCACCGCCCCGCCGGAAGAAAAGGATCTGTTCGACCGCGACGCGTCCGACTGGGTCGTCTCGCCCGAAGCCGCGTTCGACGCGTGGCTGGCGATGCAGGACTATCGCCGCTCGTCGGCCGATGTCTATCGCGCACAATGGGGCGCGTTTCTCGCGTGGATGCGAGCGCATCAAAAGAACCTGGCGACGGTCGATACGCCGACCATCGCGAACTTCGTCGGCGAGTTGCCGATCAAGAAAACACAGCGGATGCGCTATCTTCGGCTGATCGAACGTGTGCTCGATCATGTCCGCCGCACCGAGTATGCGTCGACCAATCCGGCCCGTTTCATTGCTCAGGATGGCGAAGCGAACTGGCGCAAGGCGCGCGACAACGAACCGACCGGTTTCCTCACGCCGGCGGAACGCGCGGCGTTGCTCGCGTATCTGTTTTCGCCGATCGGCGTATCGGGTTCCGCGTACTGGAAGGAGCGTCGCGACCGCGCGCTCGTCGCCGTGTTTCTCGGCGCCGGCATTAAAACCGGCGAAGCGCGCGCACTTACGATTAGTTGCATCAATACAAGCGGCACGTCGCTGCGGATCGAGTCGACGCATCCGGATTACGCACGCGAAACCCATCTGGCCTCGTTCGCGATCGCATTGCTCGAAGCCTGGCTCACCGAACGCAAACGCCAGGAGATTCCGGGAGAACTCGTCTTCCCCGCATCGCACGCCGGACGGCCGATGCACAAGGCGACGATGCTGCGCGCGATCGACGCGATCGTCGAGTCGGCCGGGCTCACGTCGTCACGCACCGCACGTGCAAGCCCGCAAACATTGCGCAATACCTACGCGGCCGAATTGTTCGAGCACGACGTGCCGCCCGAGCGCGTCGGCAAATGGCTGGGCTTCATGCGGCCGATCTCGTCGAATCGCCTGCATCGCGCCTGGAAAAACTGGCGCGACGGGCTGGCCGACAGCAACGGTGACGCGTCCGACCGCAACGAAACTCACTGATCGGGAAATGGCTGCTCACGCGAAGCGATCCGTGAGTGGCCTTGCGTGGCGCAGCCTCACCGTTTCACGGCTCCTGAAAAACCTCACCTCAAGCTTCCCGGATTCTCTCACCTGTGCGGCGCCCCCGACCGCCGGGTCAGGTATGCGCAAAACGCGCGACGGCTTCGAAGCGGGACGGCCATGCGCCCGACGCGTGCTCGCACTCGGGGCACGTGACTTCAAAACCGTCGTCGCCATGTGACAGTTCGGGTTCGCCATCGCAATGGGGGCACTGGGCCGGCGCCGGAATCTCGTCATCCAGCGAGGCGCCGATCGCGGCATACGCGTCCGCATCCAGTTGTCCGGCGTCGGCCAGACGCCGCAGCAGCGCGGCGATTTCCGGATTCATTCCGCGGTTCGCGCGCAACGAACTCATGTCGCGCGTTGCGCGCTCCAATTCATCGCTCTGGGTGCGCAACTGTTCTTCGAGCCGGTCGGCGCGCGCCTTGGCCGAACTCAATTGCTGCAGGAAATCGAACTCCTTGCGCTGAACGTCGCGCAACCCGCTCTGGTAGGTCGACGCCATGCTGCGCAACGAGTCCAGTTCGACCAGCATCGGCTTGACGCGGCGTTCGGCTTCGGCCACCGCATCCTTGATTTGCTGCGCGTAATGCTCGGTGCGCTGCTGCAATTCGGCTTGCAGCGCGTCGATGCGGTCGCGCAGCGCGGCGTTCTGTGCCTGTTCGGCATCGATCCGGCCGGCAGCCGCGGCCAGTTCCTTTTCCAGTCGGGCGACTGTGGTGAGCAATGTGGCTTCGCTTGCCGAACCGTGGGTGGTCTGCGACGCGAGCTGAACCTCGAGTTCGGTCACCCGCGCCTGCAATTGCTCGTTTCTCGCTTCACCGCGCGCGAGCGCGCCCTCCAGCGTTTCCTGGCGGACGGTTGCGTCGCGTAACCGTTGCTCGGCGGCAGCCATGTCGGCGCGAACCTGTTCCCGATCCCCATCAAGGCTGTCGCGCGCGGCTTTCAATGCCTCTTCATAGAGTGCACCGAGCAACGCGCCGGCCTTTTCCTCGACGGCTTTCGGGATCGCCGCGCCGTCGAGCCTGATTTTGGAGGCGGAACGAATGCGTTCCCAGAAATGGTCGATGTCTTTCGGGATGTCGCTGGCGCTACCGGTCTGGGTGAGATCGCGGACGTTGGCGGCCGACGGCCGGATACCGAGATCGAAGAACAAGCGTTTGCACGCATGCAGCGACAATTCCTGGCGTCGTGCACCGCTTGCGCGCAGCGATTCCAGTTCGTCCCGAATGACTTGACGCATTTCGTCCAGGGTCATGGCAACACTCACAGACAATGAAGTGTGGCAATCATAACGAAATACGTATTTCCTGATACTTGTTTCGAGGGTCCGTTGTGAATTTACGTCGTTTCGCACAGAAATCGGCTCTGTGCGCCGATCCTGTTGAAGGTAGCCTGGAATTTCGTGAAACAAAGCGAAGAAAGCCAGCCAAGTCCTTGTACTACAAGCGATTTCCGGCGAGCCTCGATTTTGGGCATTTGTTTCACATGACGACGAATCCGGTTGCCTGTGGTTGTTCAGGGGTTCGGTGTCTGTGGAAAACTCGTCAGCCCGATGTCTTGAGAGTATTAGAAGTAAACACCCTTGAACCCTTAGTTAAAAACGTTAACGCCACGGCACAGCCTTATGGTGCAAGGCTTTCCGGCCGACAAGGTGAAGTTTTACGGGAGCCAAGGTGATCTTCTGCGGGAGCTTACGTGATGGGGTTCAGGGAGCTGCGTGAGCCGTTGCAGGAAGGGTCGTGAGCGGATTCGGGATCACAATAAAACACGAGCTTTCCCACAGGTGAGGGTTTTCGGGGCCGCACAGCCACGGAACCCGCGCAGTGCCTAGCTGCACAGTTTTCTGCTTGTGCAGACATAGGTGAGAATCTGCGGGACCTGCTTCGTGCCCCGATTCTGCCCATCTTTTGGGCATATTTGGCGAAAGGTGAGGTTTCACGGGACTCCACGCGAATTTGCTGTGAGGATTTCCGGGAGGCGAAGGCCATTTTGCACAGCAAAAGTGCTCGGCGGGGCCTGTGATGCCCCAAAGGTGAGGCTTTTCGGGAGGGAAATCCGGCTTTTCCTGCCCCGATCCCTCTAAGGTGAGCTTTTTCGGGGCATGGATCACAGGCGGTGACCTCGCTCACAGGTGAGGCTTTTCGGGATCTATATTTGCCTAAAAAATGGTCAAAGGTGAGGTTTTTCGGGACCTGCGACTGGTCGAATTCGCCGAAAAGCCCGCCAGGACTGGAAGAAATCTCGTTTTTGCTGTGCCACCTTTTGGCACAGGTGAGAATTTTCGGGGGCCGACATACGGTTGTCGTATGAAGGATTTGGCTCGAAAGGTGAGGCTTTTCGGGGGATCGCCGCGATGCACAGCCAAATGCCTTCTGTGCATAAGTATCGGAAGAGATTGGGATTTTTGATACCGCGGCGGTTACGGTGAGGTTTTTCGGGAGCCGTTTCCGTGCCCGCTGCTGTGCCGCATTTTTTCGGCAAGGTGAGCGTTTTCGGGAATTGCTGGCAGCCAGTCCCGCGTCGTGTCGGGCCTTCGTCGGCATCCGGACGAATCAACATGCTGTGCCTGAGGTGAGCATTTTCGGGAACGGACGCGATTCGGGCGCTGTACAATGCGCGCCCGGGCTGGCCAAGCACGCGCTGATCGGGCCGCGCGCGCCGATTTCGACGGCGGTTTTCCACGTGTCGAAGCCGAACCGATCGTCGGGCGAGCCGTGCCTGTACATGCATACAGGCCGATGGATGATACTCGCGGAGGGACAGTGAGGTGCAATCGCGAGCCTGTGTCGAACTCACGGCTGCGAAGTCGCAAAATTACGACAAATTGAAAGGTGAGCCGATACGGGAGCCAATTTCGCACGTGTCGTGCACAGGTGAAATTCTGTGAATCGGCGCATGCCGCGGCACGTCTGGAAGAGTCCCGAACGCCGCACCGGCGGACCGGTGAGCGTTTTCGGGAAGCGGTTCGGGTGAGTGCCGTTTTGCCGGCGCGCTTCACCGGCTATGGTGAGCATGTCGTTCTGGACGCACATCACCGCAGGCGCTATCCTTCCGGAAACTTCTCCTCCGACCTGACGTATGGCCACGACGAAGCGCGCCAAGAAAACCGATGTGGATGTGGTGAGTGCCAGTTCAGCCGAATTGCGAAAGGCCGTCGAGGCGATCGCCATTCAGCCGAAGAGCGGCAAGATCACGCTCCTCACTCGCAAGCTGTTCAATGTCCTGCTGGCCGTCGCGCAGCAGGCCGACGACTCGGGCGACACGTATCGCGCGCTGCTGTCGGACATCGTCGCCAACTCCGCTTTCGATTCGAACGACACCGCGTTGGTGAAGGAACACCTGCGCCGCATGGTGTCGGTGCAGGTCGAATGGAGCACGGGGACCTCGAGCCAGAAACCGGGCCGCAAGTGGGGGATCTCCACGCTGATCGCCGATGCGGAAATTCTCGAGGATCCGAACACCCGCCGCGTGTGGGTCGAATTCTCGTTCGCACCGAAGATCAAGAAGAAACTGCTCGACCCGGTCCAGTATGCGCGCCTGAGCCTGCAGTTCCAGAGCCAGCTGCGCAGCAGCGCCGGTCTCGCGCTGTACGAGATCTGCGTGCGCTACCTGACGAATCCGAGCCACCTGACGATGCGCGAGCCGTGGGAGTGGTGGCGGCCGATCCTGTCGGGCACGCCCGACACGGAAGCCGGCGACGAAGCGAAGCGCGAGTACAAGTACTTCAAGCGCGACTACCTGCGGCCCGCGATCGCGGAAGTCAACGCGGTCACCAACATCTTCGTCGAGCTGATCGAGCACCGCGAAGGACGTCGGGTTGCCGAGATCCAGTTCCGCGTGACCGAGCGCAAGCAACCGATGCTCGCGCTCGACGAACACCCGAACGTGTTCGACAGCACGCTGGTCGACCGGATGGTGAAGCTCGGGATCCCGCTGAAGGAAGCGCAGACGCTCTATGCGGACAGCGAGGAAAACCGGATTCGCGCCGCACTGCAGATGACCGAGCAGCGGATGCGTAGCACGACGCTGCCGCCGGTGCGCAGCGCGCCGGCACTGTTCAAGGATGCGCTGAAGAAGGGGTATGCGCCGCCGGTCGAGTCGGTCGACGCGCTGCCGGCCGGCATGCCGTCCGCGAAGGTCGCGGCTGCGCAGCCGGACGATTTGAAGGCCCGCTTGCTGAGCGAGTTCTCGGCGTTCCGCCGCAAGGAAGCGAAGGTGCTGTACGAAGAGCAGGGCGACGCGGAGCGCGAAGTGGCGCGCGAGTCGTTCGAGTCGGAGGCATTGCCGACGATGGGCTCGCATCTGCGCGACGACTGGCGCAAGCGCGGCCTCGATTCCAAGCTCGCCGAGACGGCCTTTTTCGACTGGCTGGCCCAGAAGACCTGGGGCGAGCCGACGGACGGCGATCTGCTCTCGTTCACGCTGAACCAGTCGCGGGCCGCTTGAGGCCCGCTCAGGCCCGCTGACGGGCCGCCGCCGGTCCCCGGCCCTGGTCGGGCGGGACCGGCGTCGTCACCAGGCCCTGCCGGCCGCTTCCCTCACTCCGACAACAGCATCCGCTCGAGTTGCTCGAGGATGGCGTCACGCTTGTCCTTCGGAAGGCCACGCAGGCGTAGCTCGATGCGGTCTTCGCCATACGACTTCAGGTCGCCGACCGACTTGCCGCCGAGCTTGATCTCGAGACGCTGCGCATAGCGCTGACGGCCCGCGGCCTTCGGCGTCTCCTGTGCCGCGACGCGGCCCTTGACGATGTCCGACACCTGGCGCGTGCTGAGATCGTCCGACACGATCTTGTTGATCAGCCGCAGCGTCGCCTCGGTGCCGCGCGCATTGTGATAGCGGCCGACCTGATACGCCATGTTCGATCCGAAGCGATCGGGGCGCGCGACCATTTCCTGCATGATCGCTTCCGGCAACTTGCCGATCGACAGTGCGACGGCCACCGTCGACTCGTCGAGACCGAGATGCTCGGAGAGTTCTTTCTGGCTCTGGAAATGCTTGTCGTCGAGGAAGCGGCGCCACACGACGGCGTTGTCGAACACCGTCTGCGAATCGCGCTGAACGTTGAGATCGTAACCGAGCTTGTAGCTCTGGATGCCGATCGGCACGTCGATCACGATTGCCTTGACCGACTCCTTGTTCGCTTCCTTCAGCGCCCGCACGCGACGGCCACCGTCGCTGACGAAATACGTGCCCGGGTTGTCGTAATCCGGAATCACGTGGATCGCCTGCTGCTGCCCCTGCTTCGCGAGGTTGACCGCGAGTTCGGCAATCGACGATTTCAGATAGAAGTGCCGCGGGTTGAACGGGCTGTGCTTGATCGCCTTCAGCGGCAGCTCGATCACCTGCCCCGGCGCATAGCGATTCTCGAGACGCCACGCGCGATATTGCTGCGATTCGTCGATCGACGGATCGATCGTAAATTCCGGAGCAGGCGGCGGTGCGATGTCTTTCTTCGCGGATTTGGTCGACGCCGGCGCCGGCGTCTCGGACTTGACGATGCCGTCGATCGCATTGAGCCGATCAAGCGCCGTGCGCTTCTCGCTCGTCGTGATATCCGGGCGCGCTTGGAATCCTTTGGCAAATTGGGAAGGTTTCATGTGACTCCTTTATGCGCATAAAGTCAGGGCAGCATGGCGACGATTTCGTCGGCACATGCGCGGATTTCGGCGGCGGCCAGCTTGCCGCCGCGATCGTTCATCTGCAGTACGGTCTGACCGAGCGCCATGGCCTGCTTGTACGCTTCCCGAGTCGGAATCTGCGTCTTCAGCAGCGGGAAGCCGAGTTCCTCGAGTGCACGCTTGAGCTCGCGGGTCAGCATGCGCTTCTCTTCGGTCTTGTTTAGCAGGAAGACCGCGCGGAGGTCTTCGTTCATCACCTGCGCCTGCTGAATCAGTTTGACCAGCCCGACGCTCGACCAGTAATCGGCCGGCGACGACGATGTCGGGATCACGGCAATCGATGCGGCCAGCAGGACGACGCCGGAGACTTTCTCGGTGATCGATGGCGGGCAGTCCACGACGATGATGTCGTAGTCGTTGATGAATTTCTTGATCTCGCGATGGATCTGGCCGTCGGCTTCGGCGAGGTTGACGACCGGAAACGGGATGCCGTTGTCGCTGTCGCCGGATGCGCTCGACCAGTGAACCAGCGTGTTTTGACGGTCTGCGTCGATGACGAGGACGCGCTTCCCTTTTTCATGGAACGCGGCGCCGAGATGCATGGCAATCGTGCTTTTGCCGACGCCACCTTTTTGTTGAGTGACTGCAATGATTTCCGCGGCCAATTTTCACTCCTGTTTGGGTCGTTGGAATTCTACAGGACGATATTTGAATTTCAACGAAATTGTTATTCGCCAACTACGCATTGGCCATTCGGACTATCGGTTTATGCGCATAAACGCGGTGGCGGAGATGGGGGCGCGTTTGGGCGGAGTGTTGGAGATGCGGGGCTTTGATTCGGCGGATGGGTTGCTCGATGGTTAGGTCCGCACATCTACAGCGTCGGAGGGCTGTTCGTCGTAGAGATGTCTCGGTGCGCTGCCCTTTCGCTGGACGAGCTGCGTCGCCGGCGAGCCGGGAGTTTGTGCGCATAAAGTCTGCGGAGGCCGCGGCGGGCAACTCCGTCGCTTGAGCATCCGGCACTCGCGAGTGAGAGGAGTGCCTTGCGAGCCCGAGTCGAATGCGTGTCCACGGCTGCATCGTCGAGCGGAAAGACGCGCATCGAGGCGGCGCCTGTCGGGCCGCGTTTATGCGCATAAACCGGACGCGACGATCGCCCGTAATGAAGGACCGCAGGCAGCAATCTCGCTTGAGTCAGGCGCGTGATGATGTCGTGGCGGGACAGCCTATCGATCGATACGGCGATTGCCCGGTGTACCGTCTCGCATCGACATGCGTCTACACCCTGAGTCGCGCAGTACCTCGCTCGACGATCTCGGGCCTTATGCGCATAAACCACCCGCCTTGCCTCGCCGCCATGCAATCCTTTCCACGCAGCGCTCACGAAGCATTGGCTCGGCTAACACAGTTTCTGGTCCCGCGAAGCAGGTCGCCCAACTTTATGCGCATAAACACGACCGCCCCTGGAGGTGTCTCCCCGGCCACCAGGCCCGCCTCTCTCCCGATCACAGCGCATCGCTAAACCGAACCGTCTCAGCGACCTCTCGAAAAGAAGGCCACCCAGATCCGGTCGAACCACCCCACCGAGCCCTCGATGCAGACTGGCTACAATACAAGGCTCCACCATCCACGCTTGAATGATGATCACGATCTACCACAACCCCCGATGCTCGAAGTCCCGCGAAACGCTGGCGTTGGTCGAGTCGCTGAATACCACCGGCGCACCGCTGAACGTCGTCGAGTACCTGAAGACGCCGCCGACGGTCGAGGAACTGGAAACGCTGCACCGGCAGCTCGGCCGTCCGGTTCGCGACATGCTGCGCGACGGCGAGGAGCCGTACAAGACGTTGAACCTGGCCCGCGCGGATTTGACCGACGCCGAAGCCTACGCGGCGATCGTCGCTCATCCGATTCTGCTGCAACGCCCCATGGTCGTGTATCGAGGCAAGGCGGCCATCGGTCGCCCGCCTGAGTCGGTGAAGGCGTTGTTCGAATAATTCTTGCCCGGCGTATTTTTCTTATTGCATCAGCGTTGGCCCAGCCCAGCCCGGCAAACGCAACGGCCATCCAGGCCGACGCAATCGCCGGGCAACCTGCTCGCCGCCACCGGAACGATACGTCGACACCGCGCCGGCTAGCCTCCACCGCGCGGCGACCCATCATCATCGTCCGGGCCACGCCCCGCCGCCGCTTTCGCGGCCGTCCGCAACAGTGCGATCTGTCCGCGATACGCGCGGCATCCGCTGCACGCCGGCAAATGCACGCGCACCTGCAGGCGCTCGTGCAGCGTCAGATGCCGGTCGAGCGCATCCGACAGCAGTCGTGTCACGTCAGTACATTTCCCCGGCAGCATCTTCGGTCGTCAGTCCTTTTTCGCTCAGGCAGGTTCGCAGGCGCGTGCGCGCCCGGTACAGCAGCACGCTGCAGTGATTCGTCGTCAGCGTCAACTCGGTGCAGATGTCCGCAATCTCGACGTCGAGGAATTCGCGCATCATGAACACGCGTCCGATCTGCTCCGGCAGATGGTCGAGGCAGACCTGGAACAGCATCCAGAACTGCTGTTGCTGCAACAGCGTTTCGGGCTTCGGCCACGGTCGCGGTTTCGCATGAGCGGCCCAGTGTCCGTTGTCCTTGAACAGTTCGCGATCGAGTACGGATTCGCCGTCGAGCTCCGCATCGAGCGCGGTCAGGCTCACCATCCGCTGCCGTGCGCGCAGCACGTCGATCAGCTTGTTGCGCAGGATCCCGAATACCCAGGTCTTGTGGGCCGACAGCCCCGCGAAATCGCCGGCGTGCGACCAAGCGGCGGCCAGCGCTTCCTGCACGGCGTCTTCGGCCGCGTCGGCATCGCGGAGCTGGAGTCGCGCGAAGCGCAGCAGGTCGCGCCGCAGTTGCGTGAGATAGGCGGGGTCGTCGTGTGCGGACGGCATTTCTGGATGGCAGTGTCTCGAAGCGATCGCGCGTGCGTCACGGAGCGGGCGCGTCGCGGTGCGAGCAGCTTACTGGGCGCGGTGCCGGCCTGCAATGCAATGTTCCGTCACGAATTCGCGAAACCGGCCGGTGCGCTGCGCTATCCTTGCCGAACCGCCGTCTCGCGCGTCGACGCCGACGCGCGGCGGCCAATCTGTAACGTCAGAACATAACGGTCGAGTTATCCACAATTTCTGTGGAAAACCTTGTGGAAAGTCGGCCGGACGGCCCCGTGGGACGGCTCGCGGGCTGGCTTGCCTATAAACAGACCTTTGTCGCCCATTCGGAAGCAATCGATCCGATTCCTCACTCACCGGAAGGAGAATGCCATGTCCTATCGTATTGCGGTCGTCGTCGGCAGCCTGCGTCGCGCTTCGACGAACCGCGCGCTCGCGCATGCCGTGACCTCGCTCGCCCCCGCCGATTTTTCGTTCGAGTTCGTCGAGATCGGCGAGCTGCCGCTGTACAGCCAGGACTACGACGCGGATTTCCCCGACGTCGCCAAACGCTTCAAGCAGTCGATCGAAGCCGCCGACGCGCTGCTGTTCGTCACGCCCGAGTACAACCGGTCGATTCCGGGCGTGCTGAAGAATGCGCTCGACTGGGGTTCGCGCCCATGGGGTTCCAACTCGTGGGCGGGCAAGCCGGGCGCGGTGCTCGGCACGTCGCCGGGCGCAGTGGGTACCGCGCTCGCGCAGCAGCACCTGCGCAACGTGCTCGCGTACCTCGACGTGAAGACGCTCGGTCAGCCCGAGATGTTCATCAAGCACGATCCGGCGCGCATCGACGACCAGGGGCAGATCGTCAGCGAGGACACTCGCAAGTTCCTGCAGGGCTTCGTCGATCGTTATGCGGGCTGGGTTCGCCTGCTGAAATCGGCCTGACGTCCGTCGGCTCGATCGCCGCGACCGTTCCCGCCGTCGCGCCGGTGCCGGCCCGCACGCAGCGGGTCACGCGCCGGTGTGGCGTGCGTCGCGCGCTTCGCGGATGCCCAGCAGGATCTCGTCGAGCAGCGCGATGTCGAACGGCTTCGACAGCACGCGGACGTTGACGGTGCGCGTCCGGTCCAGCTCCTCCGCGTAACCCGTGACGAGAATCACGGGCAGCTTCCCGGGTCGCTTTTCGACCGCTTCGGCCAGGTCGATGCCGTTCAGGCGGCCCGGCATGTGGATGTCGGAAATCACGAGATCGAACGCGTCGTTCGCCGCGGCGCCTTCGATCAGGCGCAACGCGTCGTCGGCGGTGGGCGCATAGGTCACGCGATGACCGAGCAGCGACAGCAGCGCTTCCGTGCCGGCCGCGACTTCGCCGTTGTCCTCGACGAGCAGCACGTGCAAGCCCGCTAGCGCGCCGCCACCCGCATCGTGCGCGCCGGCCGCGGGCCGCGCGACGACATCCTCGGCGCGCGCGCGCGGCAGGTACAGACGCACCGACGTACCCGCGCCGACCGCGCTGTCGATCGTCGCGAGGCCGCCCGAGCGTTCGCAGAACGCGAATACCTGCGGCAGGCCGAGCCCCGTCCCCATCCCCTGCGCCTTCGTCGTGAACAGCGGTTCGAATGCGCGGGCGAGCACGTCGGGCGCCATGCCCGAACCCGTGTCGTCGAGCGAGATCTGCACGAAATCGCCGGTCAGCGGAAAGCCGTCCTCGCGGCGCAGCGTGACGTTGCGCGCGCCGACCGTGAAGCGTCCGCCGGTCGCCATCGCATCGCGCGCGTTGACCGCGAGGTTGATCACCGCGAGCTCGAGCTCCGCGACATCGACGCGGATCGGCCAGACGCCCGGCTCGATCGCGACGACCAGCGACGACTTCGATCCGAGCGACGTCTTCAGCAGTTCGCGGCACGTGCCGACCCATTGCCCGACGTCGATCGTCTCGTTGTGCAGCGGCTGCTTGCGCGCGACGCCGAGCAGCTGGCGCGTGAGCGACTGCCCGTTCTTCAGCGCGCGTTCGATCGCGCCGAGCTCCTTGTCGAGATGCTGCACGCCGCGCCGCCGCGCGATCTGCACGTTGCTCGAGATGATCATCAGCAGATTGTTGAAGTCGTGCGCGACGCTGCCGACGAGATTGCCGAGCGCCTGCATCTTGCGCGACTGCCGGTACGCCGATTCGATCGAGCGCCGCATCGACGCTTCGGCCTGCCAGCGGTCCCACGCTTGCTCTTCCGCCTTCAGCCGCTTGAGCGATAGCCAGATCACCGACCACAGCGCGACCGACGGCGCGAACATCGAGATGAACAGCACGCTCAGGTGTTCGTACCATTCATGCCAGATCGCCGACGTGCGGTACGCGCAGCTCACGTAGACGGGATAGCTGCCGACCTGGCGATACGCGACGATCTCGCTGGCGCCGTCGTGCCGCACGCGCACGACGCCCGCGCGCGGATCGTTGCGCGCATCGCCGAACGTGACCGAGCGATCGGTGTGCGCAAGCGACGGCGGCGGCGGATACGACGCGATCACCGCGCCGTCGGAGCGCGCGAGCGCCATCGTCATCGGCGTGCTCGCGCCGCCGAGCAGGTCGCGGTAGAACGCGTTGAAATACGACGATTTCAGCGCGATCGACACCATGCCGGCGAACGAACCGTCGCTATGGCGTCGCGCGACGCCCGTGTTGAACACGGGAATGTTCTCGAGCTTGAGCGGCCCCATCATCAGCCGCGAGATGTGTTCGATGACCTTGCCGTCGCGGATGCCGGCGAAGTCGTCGCGGTTCACGATCGACGCATACGGCGCCGGATAGTAGAGGCTGTTGGCGAGCAGCATCCCGCTCGCGCCGAAGATCGACACGGCCGCCACCTGCGGATAGCCGCCGCCGATCGTGTTCAGCGCTTCGTGGATGTCGGACTCCTTGCTGCGCACGGTCGCGTCGTCCATGTCCTGTACGAGATCGACGATGCGCGCATCGAGCGTTTCGCTCAGGTCGAACACCTTGAGCGCGTGCTCCTCGGCGACGCGCACCGTGCGCATCGTCACGTCGCTCGCGGCGGCCTCGCGCGCCTTCAGGTCGTTGTACGCCATCACCACCACGTAGATGCACGGCAGCACGATGGCCGCGACGAGCAGCACGATCAGCGTCACGCGGCGCACCGCGAAATCGTGCTCGGGTGCGCCGGACGCGTAGCTGCCGTCGTCCTGCCAGTCGTCGGCGGGAGGG
>NZ_PREY01000052.1:0-28146 GCF_002959955.1 Burkholderia sp. BE12
ACCTGGACCTGATGGAAATCAACGAAGCGTTCGCGGCGCAGGCGCTGGCGGTGCACAAGCAGATGGGCTGGGACACGTCGAAGGTGAACGTGAACGGCGGGGCGATCGCGATCGGCCACCCGATCGGTGCGTCGGGCTGCCGGATCCTGGTGACGCTGCTGCACGAGATGGTCAAGCGCGATGCGAAGCGCGGGCTGGCGTCGCTGTGCATCGGCGGCGGGATGGGTGTCGCGCTCGCGGTCGAGCGTCCGTAACCGGCCGTCCGTGACCGGCCGTTCGCCACCGGCGAACCGAATCCGTGCGCCGGCCGATTGCGGCTTCGGCCGGCGTCACGTGAAGTCAGAGGGGGCCTTCGGCAGCTCTCGAAACCAAAAAATGGAGTGAGATTTATGTCTCAGCGAATTGCGTACGTAACGGGCGGGATGGGCGGCATCGGCACCAGCATCTGCCAGCGCCTGTCGAAAGACGGCTTCAAGGTGGTCGCAGGTTGCGGCCCGAACTCGCCGCGCCGGGTGAAATGGCTCGAGGAGCAGAAGGCGCTCGGGTACGACTTCATCGCGTCGGAAGGCAACGTCGGCGACTGGGACTCGACCAAGGAAGCGTTCGACAAGGTCAAGGCGGAAGTCGGCGAGATCGACGTGCTGGTCAACAACGCGGGCATCACGCGCGACGTCGTGTTCCGCAAGATGACGCACGAAGACTGGACCGCCGTGATCGACACCAACCTGACGAGCCTGTTCAACGTGACGAAGCAGGTGATCGACGGGATGGTCGAACGTGGCTGGGGCCGCATCATCAACATTTCGTCGGTGAACGGCCAGAAGGGGCAATTCGGCCAGACGAACTACTCGACCGCGAAGGCCGGCATTCACGGCTTCACGATGTCGCTCGCGCAGGAAGTCGCGACGAAGGGCGTGACGGTCAACACCGTGTCGCCGGGCTACATCGGCACCGACATGGTGAAGGCGATCCGCCCCGACGTGCTCGAGAAGATCGTCGCGACGATTCCGGTGCGGCGTCTCGGCGGGCCGGAGGAAATCGGCTCGATCGTCGCTTGGCTCGCGTCGAACGATTCCGGCTTCGCGACGGGCGCCGACTTCTCGCTGAACGGCGGCCTGCACATGGGCTGAGCGTCCGGGCTGCGCGGGCCGGGTGGCCGCGCAGCCGGACGTTTTCCGAAGGCCCCCGCCTCCCGGATTCGGGCGGCGGGGATTCGTCACTTGCGCTACGCTGCACTCAAAGGCGTTACATGACTACTACAAAGAAGACGGCCGAACGGCTCATCAAGAAGTACCCGAACCGCCGGCTCTACGATACCGAGACAAGCACGTACATTACGCTCACCGACGTGAAGCAGCTCGTGCTCGAGCAGGAGGATTTCAAGGTCGTCGACGCGAAATCCAACGAAGACCTGACGCGCAGCATCCTCCTGCAGATCATCCTCGAGGAGGAGAGCGGTGGCGTGCCGATGTTCTCGTCGTCGATGCTGTCGCAGATCATCCGTTTCTACGGTCATGCGATGCAGGGCATGATGGGCACGTACCTGGAAAAGAACATCCAGGCATTCATCGACATCCAGAACAAGCTCACCGATCAATCGAAGAACCTCTACGAAGGTAACGCGATGAATCCGGAAGTCTGGTCGCAGTTCATGAACATGCAGGCGCCGATGATGCAAGGGATGATGACGAGCTACATCGAGCAGTCGAAGAACATGTTCGTGCAGATGCAGGAGCAGATGCAGAACCAGGCGAAGTCGATGTTCAGCACGTTCCCGTTCAAGCAGCCGGGCGCATCGGAGCCCGAAAAGAAGTAAAGGATTCGCGGCAGGCCGGCCGGGGCGGCGCGAGCCGTCGGGCGTCGGCGCCGCGAAGCGGGGCGGCCGGTCGCCGTCGTGCATTCGGACGACGATGCGCCGCCGCCTGCCGAAAGATCGCCGACGGTCGTTCAGGATCGTCGGCACCGAATGCCCGTGCCCCGTGTGCGCGGGCATTGCCGTTGTCCAGTCGATCGAGATCCAGTCCATACGAATGAAAACCGGGACGCACCGTGCCCGATGGTGCGCGCTCGTGCCCGCGCGGGCGCTTGCCTGTCGTACCATGAGCGGCGCTGCGCGAAATGCGCTGGCGAGTGCCATGCATGGCGAGATGTGCGATGCCGCGTCGATGCGGGCGGCCGAGAAAAACAAACCGACTGAGAGAGAGCATGCGACGGATTCGAACGGCATCGACCGGCAGGCTGGCCGGTCTTGCTGCGATGTTCACGATGGGTGTCGGCCTGGCCGTGCCGGGCTTTGCGATGGATTGCGCCAAAGCCGTCCAGCCGATCGAGAAGCGCATTTGCGCGAGCCCCGCGCTGCGCGCGGCCGATGCGCGGATGAATGCGGCCTATGCGGGCGCGCTGCAGGCCGCGCCGGATACCGCCGTCCGCGACATGCTGGTGCGTAGCCAGCGTCGCTGGCTCGACGCGCGCAACAAACGGCTCGATACCGATTACGACGGCCATCGGCTGGCCGTCGACGAAGTGCGCAAGGCCTTCGATCGGCGCACCGCGGTGCTGGCCGACCGATCGGGTGAAGGGCTGATCGGGCGCGCACTGGCCGAGCGGCAGTGGCTCGCGAAATACAGCGGCGGCCCGCTGGCCGGCTTCGACGCAAACTGCGATTTCATCCCCGATGATGCGAGCGGCGCGCGCGTTTCCTATGCGTGTTTCGGCGCGATTCATGTGCAGCATCACGCACGGGTGTGCAGCCAGAGCGAGGACTGGGCGACCGGCGCGGTCTATCAGTACCGCCTGGTGAGCGCGGCCGACGGCGGGAAGGTGCATCCGGTGGCGTTCTGCGAAGCGCAAGGCGCGCATGCATGCGACGGCGACAGCGCGCAGGCGGGATGGGTGCGTGCCGCGGCGTCCGGTGGCGAGAACCGTACGCCGGTGCCGGTGACCGGTCTGCCGCAACTCGACGCGGAGTTGTGGCCGCTCGCAGGTGGCAGCGATGCCGCGTGGTTCGATCGGTGTCTGAAGGCGCCGGTGTTTCCGGATGCGCACTGACGCGCAGCGTTTCGGGTTGTTCGGGCACGGCCTGGCGTTCGAATCGACGGGCTAGGGCTGGCCTGCGGCGCCGCGGGCTGGGGCCGCAGCCGCGTTGCGCGACGCGCAACGGTCAGTGGTGCGGATGAGCGCGACGCGTTCCGTCGCTGCTCAGTGCGCCGAACCGAAATCCTGATCGTCGTCCGACGGAGGAAGGTCGAGCACGAGCTTGACGGCGCTGTAGTTCGCTTTGAGCGAAAACACGCGGCCGATCACGAGAAATGTCTGATGCGAATTCTCGAGCTCGACGAAATCGCCAGGTTGCGGCACGTGCGCACCTTGATCGTAGGAAAAACTGGTGCTGGTTTGCTCGCCGATGGTTTCCGCGGCGTGCTCGGTGAATTCGATCGTGATGTGGGTGGTCATGCGGGCCCCGTTGGGTATCGATTGGAGAGAGCGGATGCCGCATTTTCGCATAGCGGGTGCTCGAATCCGTGTCGATTCTAATGCCCGCGCATCCGGGAAATGACGTCACCGCTCCGATTCGTCGAACGACACACCCGCACAGAGCCGGCTGGCACCTGTGACCGTCCTCGACCACGCGCAGGAACCACTGCGTGCCCCTGCTGACGTGCCGCTGATGGTAAGCAGGTCCCGGAGTGAAGGGGACGCATCAAGCTCCCTGTCCTTGTCGGCTGCCCATTGCGCCGCAGCCGATCGTTCATTTTGGCTCGCCGACGCGAATCATGATCGTCGCGATGCGAGCGGTGACTTGGGCGTCGCCGTAGGATGAGACCGACGGAGGGGCGTAACAGCCGCGATTTTCACGCTTATTCGGATTATGACTTTCTAAATTCGGGCAGGTTGATTTCGTGTAATCGGGTGTAATGGAATATGTGCCGGAACGGACGTATTTTGACTTTGCGCGAGCTTTTTTGCGCCACGTCATGGCCTCAAAAAAATGTTAGCGACTAGCGGGCTTTGAGTGCATTCACTTCAATCAATATGTTTTAATCTGGAGAGTAAAAATGGCATTTGTTCAATATGACGGTAGCATTCGCCTCGCCAACGGTTACCAAAAAACAGTCGGAAACCCTTGGGAGAACGGCTATCTCGGTGTGGGTCAGTCGCTGTCGAATGGAAGTGGCGACATGGTTGGGGCGTATGCGGCCACTACGAATCACGAAAAGCAAACGAAATGGATCATAAGCAAGGTGGCGTCCTCTGGCAGCGACGGCCTGGTTTATAGCGGTGATCAGGTCACGCTAAAAAATGGCTTTGATGGTACTTATTTGGGAATGTTCACCGACAATCACGTGGATAATGGTGGGTATAAGTTGCAATCGTTCACGAGCACTGCTATGCCTGGTGTTACCATCAATTGGACTGTCTTTAAATATTCCGCTCAACCGAAAACCAATGATTCAAGGTTGAGCGACACAGACGTAATCTATTTAGTAGCTACTTTTAGTTCTGGGATTGGTACTCTGTCAGGCATTCTGGATACTAATGGCTACGGTGCTAGCCAGGGCTTCCAATACCTCATCACGGGGGCGCGTCTGCTCAATCGTGATAATGGTAGCGGTTTGTGGCAGGTATTTGCATCGTAAGTCCGTATTTTAATTTCGGGAGGCGTCAATTGTTGATGCTTTGGTGGCGGGCGTAACCGCCACCAACAAGAAGGATGCAGGGCAGTTTAATCTTGCAGCATCGATTTTTCGTCAGAGTTTGAGAATGCGAACGAGTTTAATGCACCGCTTTCCTTCAGTTCTTTCGTGGTTACGACCCCAAACCTGTCGATACTGCGCATTGTTCGGCGTACATTAAGGCGCGTCCTTAAGTCGGCGTTAATAACGATGGCGTGCGCGGTGCCGTTATGCTTGCTGAACCGTATTGAACATGGCGCAGCTCACCTAGGACGCGATGCATGGCGCTTCGAATTGCAGCTGGATGCGGTCCCGGTACGCTGGCCTTGGTGGGCGCGGCGTTGATGGCATGTCGATAGGCCCTCACCCCGACGTGAACGGGATGCATCCAGCTCCAACTCGCCGCCGGCCGCTTGTTTTGCCTCGCCGCCCCTAAATCGCTGTAAACTCACGCTTTTGCTGCCAGGCCCCCACATTCCAGATGTCTCAATCCCCCAAAGTAGGGTTCGTATCCCTCGGCTGCCCGAAGGCGCTCGTCGATTCCGAACAAATCATCACGCAACTGCGCGCCGAAGGTTATGAAATCTCCGGCACCTACGACGGCGCCGACCTCGTCGTCGTGAACACCTGCGGCTTCATCGACGAAGCCGTGCAGGAAAGCCTCGACGCGATCGGCGAAGCGCTGACCGAGAACGGCAAGGTGATCGTCACCGGCTGCCTCGGCGCGAAGTCGAGCGCGAGCGGCTCGAACCTGATCGAGGAAGTCCACCCGAAGGTGCTCGCCGTCACCGGCCCGCACGCGGTGGGCGAAGTGATGCAGGCCGTGCATTCGCACCTGCCGAAGCCGCACGATCCGTTCGTCGACCTCGTGCCCGCGGCCGGCATCAAGCTCACGCCGCGTCACTACGCGTACCTGAAGATCTCCGAAGGCTGCAACCACCGTTGCACGTTCTGCATCATCCCGTCGATGCGCGGCGACCTCGTGTCGCGCCCGGTCGCCGAAGTGATGCTGGAAGCAGAGAACCTGTTCAAGTCGGGCGTGAAGGAACTGCTCGTGATCTCGCAGGACACGAGCGCATACGGCGTCGACGTGAAGTACCGCACGGGCTTCTGGAACGGCAAGCCGATCAAGACGCGCATGACCGACCTGGTCGCCGCGCTGGGCGAACTCGCCGCGCAGTACGGCGCCTGGGTGCGCCTGCACTACGTGTATCCGTATCCGAGCGTCGACGAAGTGATTCCGCTGATGGCCGAAGGTCCGTTCAAGGGCCACGTGCTGCCGTATCTCGACGTGCCGTTCCAGCACGCGCACCCGGAAGTGCTCAAGCGCATGAAGCGTCCGGCGAACGCCGAGAAGGTGCTCGAGCGCGTGCAGAAGTGGCGCGAGATCTGCCCCGACCTGACGATCCGCAGCACGTTCATCGCGGGCTTCCCCGGCGAGACGGAAGAACAGTTCGAAACGCTGCTCGACTTCGTCCGCGAAGCGGAACTCGATCGCGTCGGCTGTTTCGCGTATTCGCCGGTCGAAGGCGCGACCGCGAACGACCTGGACGGCGCGCTGCCGGACGAGGTTCGCGAGGAACGTCGTGCGCGCTTCATGGAAGTGGCCGAGGAAGTGTCGGCGAACCGCATGCAGCGCAAGGTCGGCAAGACGCTCAAGGTGCTGATCGACGAAGTCGGCGCAGAGGGCGGCATCGGCCGTACGGCAGCCGACGCGCCGGAGATCGACGGCGTCGTCTATGTCGAGCCGGCGGCGAAGGCATCGAAGCGCTACAAGGTCGGCGATTTCGTGTCCGTGAAGATCACGGGCGCCGACGGCCACGATCTGTGGGGCGAGGTGTAATCGATGGCCGCTGCATTTCCGGAGATCCTCGCGCTCGGCGAGGCGATGATCGAATTCAACCAGTCGCAGCCGGGGCACCCTGAATTCCTGCAGGGCTTCGGCGGCGACACGTCGAACTTCTGCATCGCGGCGGCGCGCCAGGGCGCATCGACGGGCTTCGTGTCGGCGATCGGCGATGATCCGTTCGGCCGCCTGCTGGCCGACATGTGGGCGGCGGAGCAGGTCGACACGACGTACGTGCGAATCGACCGCACGGCGCCGACCGGCGTGTATTTCGTCACGCACGGCGTCGGCGGCCACCAGTTCGACTATCTGCGCGCGGGGTCGGCTGCGAGCCGCTATGCGACGGGCGACCTGCCGCTCGACGCGCTGGCGGCCGCGAAGGCCGTGCACCTGTCGGGCATCAGTCTTGCGATCAGCACGGCCGCGTGCGACGCGGCATTCGCGGCGATCGACCATGCGCGTCGCAACGGCGCGAAGGTCAGCTTCGACACGAACCTGCGCCTGAAGCTGTGGCCGCTGCCGCGTGCCCGTGCGGTGATGCGCGAGGCGCTGCGCCAGACGGACATCTGCCTGCCGAGCTGGGACGACGTCACGGCGCTCACGGGCGCGAACGATCGCGACGCGATCGTCGACGCGATGCTCGAACACGGCCCGCAGGTCGTCGCGCTGAAGCTCGGCAAGGAAGGCGCGTATGTCGCGACGCCGCACGAGCGGCGCGTCGTGCCGGGCTTCGCGGTCGATGCCGTCGACGCGACCGGCGCGGGCGACTGTTTCGGCGGCGCGTTCGTCGCGCGGATCGTCGCGGGCGACGATCCGTTCGCGGCCGCGCGTTATGCGAACGCGGCGGCGGCGCTGTCGACGACCGGTTACGGCGCGGTCGCGCCGATTCCGCGCCGCGATGCGGTGGAAAGCCTGATGCAGGGCTGACGCGAAACGCGCACGCCGACGCATTCACGGCGCAGGCTTGCGCGGTGACGCAAGCGCCGGGTCTCGACCCGGCACGGTCCGCGATGGTCGGGCGAATCTGAAGCAAGGAGCAACACAAGGTGGGTCGATATTCGGAATGGCAACGGGCGCTCGTCGTCGCGGGCGCGCTCGCAGCGGGCATCATGATGCCGACGGTGGTCGCGGCGCAGGCGGTGGCACCCGGCGTGCAGCAGGATGAACCGGCGCCGGCGCGGCCGCTGAAGCCGAATCCCGAGTTCTCCCGCCTGCCGCGCTACGAAGGCACGCTCGGCGATCGGCCGATCGTGGTGCATCTCGGCCCCAAGACGGACGAGGAAGGCGTGCACGGCGAATACCAGTTCGCCGACACGGGCGAGGTGGTGCTGCTCGCGGGCGACCGCGACGGCGATACGCTCGAGATCGAGGAGTCGAACGATGGCACGAACATCACCGGTGTGTGGATCGGCCGTTTCGACGCGACGGGCGACCTGAAGGCCGACCGGATGAATTCGGACGAATCGGATCCGCAGCCGGTCGTGCTGCGTCTGGCGCCGGGCAAGCGCGCGGCGCTGCAGGTGCGCGACGGCCGCGTGCGCGAAATCGAGACGGTGGGCGGCGTCGTCAACTTGCGTACCGACGACTGAGTGCGTGCTGGCTCGGTGCGCGC
Source organism: Burkholderia sp. BE12 (assembly GCF_002959955.1). NCBI lineage: Bacteria > Pseudomonadati > Pseudomonadota > Betaproteobacteria > Burkholderiales > Burkholderiaceae > Burkholderia > Burkholderia sp. BE12. Next base: position 8,132 of record NZ_PREY01000052.1, read on the forward strand.
GGCGCGCATTGTACCGGGCCAAGCGCGCCGATTTTGGCTACTCTAGCGACATATTCCGCAACCGAACGGCCTCGTGCCCGGCCTCCAGTCATGACTGCATCCACTTCCAAGCGCGCGCTGCAAACCCGCATCGTGCAACCCGACGACGTCATTCCCGAAGGCTTCCGTTCGTTCGTGCCGCCGGTCGCGCGCGCGTCGACGGTCGTGTTCCCCGATCTCGCGACGATGCGCGCGCTGGTCTGGCACGACGACAACCAGTGGCGCTACGGGCTGCACGCGACGCCGACGTCGCTCGCGCTCGCGCAACGGCTCGCCGAGATCGAGGGCGGCACGCACGCGCTGCTGCAGCCGTCGGGCCTCGCGGCGATCATGAACGTCTACTTCGGGCTCGTGAAAGCGGGCGACGACGTGCTGATTCCGCATAACGTGTACGGCCCGAACGCCGATTTCGGCAACTGGCTCGCGAACGATTTCGGCATCGTCGTGCGTTTTTACGATCCGTTGATCGGCGCCGGCATCGCCGAGCTGATCCAGCCGAACACGCGCCTGATCTGGATCGAGGCGCCCGGCTCGGTGACGATGGAAGTGCCCGACGTGCAGGCGATCACCGCGGCCGCGAAGGCGCGCGGCATCGTCACCGCGATCGACAACACCTATTCGGCGGGCCTCGCGTTCAAGCCGTTCGAGCACGGCGTCGACATTTCGGTGCAGGCGCTGACCAAGTACCAGTCGGGCGGCAGCGACGTGCTGATGGGCGCGACGATCACCGCGAACGCGGAACTTCACGCGAAGCTGAAGCTCGCGCGGATGCGCTGCGGGATCGGCGTGTCGGTCGACGATTGCTCGCTCGTGCTGCGCAGTCTGCCGAGCATGCAGGTGCGCTTCGACGCGCACGGCAAGAGCGCGCTCGCGCTCGCGCAATGGCTGAAGGCGCGGCCGGAGATCGCGGCGGTGCTGCATCCGCAGATCGCCGACTGCCCGGGGCACGCGTCGTTCATGCGCGATTTCACCGGCGCGGGCGGGCTGTTCTCGGTGGTGTTCGACGCACGCTACAGCGCGGAGCAGGTCGACCGTTTCGTCGAGTCGCTCGAGCTGTTCGCGATCGGCTGGAGCTGGGGCGGCGCATGCAGCCTCGCGATGCCTTACGACGTCGCGTCGATGCGTCCGGACTGGCCGCATCGCGGCACGCTGGTGCGTTTCTACGTCGGTCTGGAAGAAGAAGCCGATTTGCGCGCGGACATCGAGCGCGCGATGCAGGCCGCACTCGGCTGATCGCCGGCCGGCAACGTCCGGCACGAAAACGAAACGCCGGCGCGATGCCCTATCGCGCCGGCGTTTTTCATTGAGGGTGCGGCGGGATCAGAACAGTCGCAGCAACCCGTCGAGGCCGACATGGTCGAACGCGACCGTCGCCGCGTCGCGCACGACGGGCTTCGCGTGGAACGCAACCGACAGCCCGGCTTCGGCCATCATCTTCAGGTCGTTCGAGCCGTCGCCCATCGCGATCGCACGGCGCGGCTCGAGGCCGAGCGACGCGCATGTCTCGCGCAGCAGGCGCGCCTTCACGTCGGCGTTGACGATCTCGCCGAGCACCTTGCCGGTGAGCTTGCCGTCGACGATCTCGAGCGTGTTCGCATGCGCGTAGTCGATGCCGAGGCGGGCTTTCAGCCGCTCGGTGAAGAACGTGAAGCCGCCCGACACGAGCAGCGTCTTCATGCCGGCGGCCTTCACGCCGGCCAGCATCGTCTCGGCGCCCGGCGACAGTTGCAGCCGTTCTTCGTACACGCGCTCGAGCGCGTGCGCGTCGAGCCCGGCCAGCAGCGCGACGCGGCGCGTGAGGCTTTCGTTGAAATCGCGGATCTCGCCGCGCATCGCCGCTTCGGTGATCTCGGCGACCTGCGTTTTCAGTCCGCAGAAATCGGCGATCTCGTCGATGCATTCGATCGTGATCAGCGTCGAATCCATGTCCATCACCGCGAGCCCGAAATCGCCGAGCGAGAGACCGGCCTCGACGAAGCCGAAGTCGAGCGCATGCGTGCCGCAGTATGCGTCGATGTCGAGGCGCTGCGCCGGGCTCGCGTTTTCGACGCGCAGCGCGTGATCGTCGGTCTGCACGATGCGGGTGCCGCGCGACAGCGCGAGCAGCGGTTTGTGATGGGCGTCCGACAGCGGCGAAAGACTCTGGATGACGAGATTGTGGGTCATGACGAGTGGTAGGAAGACGGATGAATGACGCGCGCGGCCCACGGGCGGCCGCCTGCGAACGCGGGCCTCATGCGGCTGCGGGCCATTGCGACGCGAACGCGCCATTGTAGCCGGTTGGCCGGGACGGGCGATCGCGGCAGGTACGAATCCTGAGGCCGGACTCGAACCGGCACGCCCGCCGCGCGAATCGAACGCCGCCGCTATCGCCCGTCCGCTCGGTCCCAGTACGGCGGATCGCCGAAATGCTCGGCCAGGAACGCGATGAACGCGAGCGTTTTCAGCGGCACGTGCGCGCGGCTCGGATAAACGGCCCAGATCGCGACGTCCTCGGCGAACGGGTAGTCGTCGAGCACGGTGACGAGCGCGCCGCTGGCGAGCAGCGGACCGACGTCCCAGGTCGACTTGATCGCGATCCCGAAGCCGTCGACGAGCGCTTCGCGGATCGCCTCGCCGTTGCTCGCGACGAGCCGCCCGCCGACCCGCACCGTGAACGGGCCCTGCGGCGTCGCGAACGACCAGTCGCGCTGGTCGCCGAGGATCACGCATTCGTGCTGCGTCAGGTCGGCCGGATGGCGCGGCGTGCCGCGTTCGGCGAGATAGGCGGGCGAGCAGCACAGCACGCGGCGATTGACGGCGAGCTTGCGGGCGACGAGCGTCGAATCCTTCAGCGCGCCGAGGCGGATCGCGACGTCGTAGCCGTCGTCGACCAGATCGATGATCTCGTCGGACAGCCGCAGATCGAGCGACACGGACGGGTAGCGGCGCAGGAACGCCGGAATCACCGGCGCGACGTGCTGGCGGCCGAACGACGACGACATCGACACCTTCAGCCGCCCGTACGGCTCGCTGCGGCCGTGGCCGACCGATGCGCGCGCGGCATCGGCGGCCGCCAGCAGCGCGTCGGCGCGCGCCATGAAGACTTCGCCATCCTGCGTGAGGCTGATGCGGCGCGTGGTGCGGTGCAGCAGCCGCGCGCCGAGCTGGCGTTCGAGTTGCGCGATGCGCGCGCTGGCGACGGCGGCCGACACGCCGAATTCGCGCCCGGCGGCGCTGACGTTCGCGAGCAGTGCCGCGCGCACGAACAGCGCGACGTCGAGCAGGTCGAGCGGCTTGTCGGGCGCCGAAATTGGTTCGGACCTCATTATTCTGAAATTCCTGAAAATGTTTCAGGAAATATAGCGGTTTTCTCGAATGATCGGGGCGCCTACGATGGCACGTATGGAGGTTGCGCCGCAGCCTGCCGGATTCCCTGAAAGGAGTATCGAGATGAAAGCCGTTGGATTGACCCGTTATCTGCCGATCGACGACCCGCAAGCGTTGCTCGACGTCGAACTGCCGCAGCCCGTGCCGGGCCCGCGCGATCTGCTCGTGAAGGTCGACGCGATTTCCGTGAACCCGGTCGACACCAAGGTGCGGGCGCCGAAGTCGCAGATCGAGGAGACGCCGCGCGTGCTCGGCTGGGATGCGGCCGGCACGGTCGTCGCGGTCGGCGCCGAGGTCACGCTGTTCCGGCCCGGCGACGAAGTGTTCTACGCGGGCAGCATCACGCGGCCCGGCGCGAACAGCGAATTCCACGCGGTCGACGAGCGGATCGCCGCGCTGAAGCCGCGCACGCTCGACTTCGCGGCGGCCGCCGCGTTGCCGCTCACCGCGCTGACCGCGTGGGAAGCGCTGTTCGACCGGTTGCGCGTGTCGCCGCAGGGCGCGGACGCCGGCAAGTCGGTGCTGATCATCGGCGGCGCGGGCGGCGTGGGCTCGATTGCGATCCAGCTCGCGAAGACGCTCGGCAAGCTGCACGTGATCGCGACCGCGTCGCGGCCGGCGTCGGCCGAATGGGTGCGCGCGCTGGGCGCGGATGCGGTGGTCGACCATTTCGGCGATCTGCCGGCGCAATTGCGCGAGGCCGGCCATCCGGCCGTGGACTACGTGCTGATCTTCAACGATACCGACCATCATTTCCCGGCTGCCGCGGAAGTCATCCGGCCGCAGGGCGGCATTTGCACGATCGTCGAGAACGCGAAGCCGGTGCCGGTCGAATTGCTGAAGGCGAAGAGCGCCGCGTTTCACTGGGAGTTCATGTTCACGCGTGCGATGTTCGAGACGCCGGACATGATCGAGCAGCACAAGATCCTGAGCGAGGTGGCGCGGCTCGTCGACGGCGGCACGCTGCGCACGACGCTCGGCGAACAGCTCGGCACGATCAATGCCGAGAACGTGCGGCGCGCGCACCAGATGCTCGAGGGCGGACGCGCGATCGGCAAGCTGGTGTTGAGCGGCTTCTGAGGGCAGCGCGTAAGGTTGCGGCGCCGCGAACGCAAGCGGGGTAACACCCGATGCGTTTGCGGCGCATTGCATCCCGCTTGGCGGTAGACTGGCAGCGCATCATGCATCGAAAACCGCGCGGCACGCGCGTGCCGCCGCATTACAAGGAGGTCAGCATGAGCCAACGCAGCTTGTCGGTCGCCGCATCGTGGTCGGTCGTGTTCGCGGCGGCGTGCGTCAGCGCGAGCGTATTCGCGGCGCCGCCGGTCAAGGGCAGCCTGAAGGGCGGCGGGACGGGACAGCTCGAATACACCGTCAAGGTCGATTCGAAGACCTTCGGCAATACGCAGGAAACCCGCAAGATCCGCTCGGGCGAGACAGACGATTTCAACTGGAAGTCGGTGCCGCCGAGCGGTGCGGTCGCGATGCCGGACGGCTGTCCGAACGCCGGCAACCTGCCGCGCGACGCGAACGGCGCGATGGTGCGGCAGACCCAGGTACGGCTCGCACCGTCGGTCGATGCAAAGGGTGTCGCCAACGTGCAGTTGAGCTTCCAGGCGGCCGCGCCGAAGGGCACGCGCAGCGTGACGGCCGGCGGCAAGTCGCTGCAGTGTCCGGACGTCGTGTCGGTAAGCCAGGTGAAGTGGGTGTCGGTTCCGACCAACGGCGGGTCGAAGTCCGTGACGATGAGCGACGGCACCAAGGTGACGGTGTCGATCAAGCATTGAGCGGTGCGCGGGCCGGCGTTTCGTCCGGTGCGCGCGCAACCGGTTCGATTGGCGGGGAGCGGGCAGGGCGGCACGCGAGCACGGCGAGCACGTCGTGCCGTGTCGCCGTCGTAAGGCGTCCGCTGCGTACTCCGCGGTACGGCGCCACGGCCGTGCAACCGCGATGCGTGACGTCATGCGGATGTCACGTCATGCTCGCCCGCATCCTGTCCTTCCGCTCATGACATCCCGATGAAACTTCGCATGCGCGCGCTACCGCCGCGTCAGTGCGTGCGCTCTTCGAGCCGCGACGCGAGAAAGCGGTGATCGGCCGAGAACAGCCGGCGATAGGTCATCAGCACCGCGCCGACGGTGCCGAGCGCGGACGCCGCGGCGATCAGGAACATGATCACGATCTGGTAACGCACGGCCTGCAGCGGCGACTGGCCGGCCAGCACCTGGCCCGTCATCATCCCCGGCAGGCTCACGACGCCGACCACCGCCATCTGGTTCAGCGTCGGCAGCATGCCCGCACGCACGGCCTGGCGCGCGGCGTCCTGCGCGGCTTCCCAGCGCGTCGCGCCGAGCGCGAGCGCGGTTTCGACGCGATCGCGGCGCGCCGTGAGCTCTTCCATCATCCGCTCGACACCGAGCGAGACGCCCGTCAGCGTATTGCCGAGAATCATGCCGAGGATCGGGATCGCGTACTGCGGCGCGAACCACGGATGGATGCGGATCACGACGAACAGGCCGACCGCCGCGACGAACCAGCTGCTGAACCAGATCGACGCGATGCTGTCGATGCGCTGGCCGCGGTACGTGCGCTTGCCGCGCCCCGCGCCGGCGAAACCGGCGATCAGCGTCATCAGCGCGGTGAGCGGCAGCACGACGTACCAGTGCGGATGGCCGAACACCCAGCCGAGCACGTAGCCGATCGCGAGCAACTGCACGACGGTGCGCACTGCCGCGAGCGCGAGCTTGCGGCCGAGGCCGAGCGACAGCGCCGCCGAGATCGCGCCGTTGACGGCGACGAGCGCGGCGGCGATGCCGACGTCGACGAGGCTCAGGTCCTGCAGGGCGGGGCTCATTGCACAGCCTCCGTCGGGTTGGCCGCACGCAATACGCCGGCCTGCATCACGAGCCGCATCGCGCCGATCCGCGCGGCCTGGGCCGGATCGTGCGAGATCCACATGTAGGCGCGTGCGTCGGGCGCCGCGTCGAACCACGCCCCGACGAGCGCTTCGATCGCGCGCGCCGATTCGGGATCGAGCGCGGAGGTGGGCTCGTCGAGCAGCAGCACGTCGGGATCGAGCTGCAGCACGCGCAGCAGCGCGGTAATCTGCGCCTCGCCGCCGGACAGGTCGCTCGCGCGCTTGTCGAGAAAGTCGGCGCCGCGGCCGGCCTGCGCGGCGAGCGCTTCGGCGCGCGCGCGATCGAACGCGACGTCGCGATAGATCGCGAGCGAGTACGGGTAGCGCAGCTGGGACTCGACGGTGCCGTCCATCTGGGCGGGGCGCTGGCGGACATAGGCGACGCTGCGCCGGTAGCGCGGAATCATACTGCGCCGGATCCCGCGGCCGCGCCACAGGAGGCGGCCGCCGTCGAGCGGATCGAGCGACGCGAGCGCGCGCAGCAGCACGCTCTTGCCCGACCCGGACGGGCCCGTCACAGCAATTCTCGATCCCGCGGCGAGGCTGAAATCGGTCGGGGCGAGCAGCGTCTTGCCGCTGCTGGCATCGCGCCGCGTGATGTGCTGCGCTTCGATGAGGCCGGTGGGGGATGTCATGTCACAAATGAAAAAAAGCGTTAATGGCGCCGGAAGGCCGCCATGTCGTGCGTCATAATACCGATTGAAAAGCCGCCGTTGTCGTGCGCCGTTCGTCCACGCAAGCGGACCGGCATGGTGCGGCAACGCTTCAGAACAACAACGGAACCGCCATGACGCTAACCCGAGCCATCGGCAAATCGGCTGCATGGATCGTCGGTATCGTCGCGGTGCTCATCGCGGCGGCCGGCGTCTTTCTCTTCACGTTCGACTGGAATCGCGCGAAACCGTGGGTCAACGAGCAGGTGAGTACCGCACTCGGCCGTCCGTTCGCGATCAACGGCGATCTCAAGGTCGGCTGGCGTCGCCCCGATGGCGAGACCGGCTGGCGCGCGTGGGTGCCCTGGCCGAGCTTCTCGGCCACGCAGCTCGAGATCGGCAATCCCGACTGGGCGAAGGCGCCCAAGTTCGTGACGCTCGATGCCGCGCACTTCGATCTCGCGATCCTGCCGCTGCTCGCGCATGAAATCGTCATCCCGTCGATCGACGTCGTGAATCCGGCCGTCGATCTGGAGCGGCGCGCGGACGGCAGCAATACGTGGACCTTCCAGTTCAAGCAATCGTCGCAGCCGTCGCGGTGGAAGGTGAGGCTCGACAGCTTCGGTTTCGCGAAAGGCACCGTCACGTATCGTGACGCGATCACGAAGGCCGACCTGACCGTCGCGATCGATACGCTCGGCCAGCCGATCCCGCTCGGCGACGTGCTGAAGGAACAGGAGCAGACGTCGCGTGCGGCGTCGGCGCAGCGCGTCGGCAAGCATGGCGCCGCACAACTGGGTGCCAAGGCCGATGCGGAAGCCGCGTCGAGCGCGTCGGGGGTGAGTGCGGCCGCGGCCTCGGGCGCGTCGGCCGCGAGTGTCGTTGCGTCGGCTGCTTCCGGTTCGTCGGGTTCATCCGCTTCGTCCGCGTCGGCGGCCACTGCCGCGTCCGGCGCGAGCGGGGCCGCGGCGCCCGCGAAGCCGTCCGGCCCGACCTATGCCTTCGGGTTGAAGGTCGACGGCCGCTACAAGAACGTGCCGATCAACGGCACCGGCAAGGTTGGCGGTGTGCTCGCGATCCAGGATACGTCGCGACCGTTCCCGCTGCAGGCGGACGTGAAGGCCGGCGATACGCGGCTCGCGATCGTCGGCACGCTGACCGATCCGATGCATCTTGCGTCGCTCGACCTGCGGTTGTGGCTGCAGGGCACGTCGATGTCGCACCTTTACCAGCTCACCGGCATCACGCTGCCCGATACGCCGCCTTACGCGACCGAAGGGCGCCTGATCGGCAACTTCAAGCCGCATGCGAGCACCTTCCGCTACGAGAACTTCAACGGCCGCGTCGGCGGCAGCGATCTCGGCGGCACGCTCACGTGGGCGCAGCGCGAGCCGCGGCCGAAGCTGTCGGGCGAACTCGTGTCGAACCTGCTGCAGTTCTCCGATCTCGCGCCGGTGATCGGCGCCGATACGGCCGCAAGCAAGGCCAAGCGCGGCGACACGACGCGCCAGCCGCCGGACCGCGTGCTGCCGGTGGAGACGTTCCGTACCGAACGCTGGAGCGCGATCGATGCGGACGTGAAGTTCACCGGCCGCAAGCTGATCAAGAGCGCGCAGTTGCCGATCAGCAACCTGTACACGCACATCCTGCTGCAGGACGGCGTGCTGTCGCTCGAGCCGCTGCAGTTCGGCGTCGCGGGCGGCACGCTCGCGACGAACGCGCGTCTCGACGGTAGCCGCACGCCACTCAAGGGCCGCTTCACGCTGGCCGCGCGGCATCTGAAACTCAAGCAGCTGTTCCCGACGCAGAAGGTGATGCAGACGGCGTTCGGCGAAATCAACGGCGACGCGTCGCTGTCGGCAACGGGCAATTCGCCGGCCGCGCTCGCGGCCACGTCCACCGGCGAAGTGAAGGCGCTGATCACCAATGGCCGCATCAGCCGCTTGCTGATGGAGGCTGCGGGGTTGAACGTCGCGAACGTCGTCTACGAGAAGCTGTTCGGCAACCGCGACGTCAACATCAATTGTGCGGCAATCGATTTCGTGGCGACCGACGGCATGCTCGATCCGAAGGTCTTCGCGCTCGATACCGACGATGCGCTCATCAACGTCGACGGCCCGGTCAACCTGCGCGACGAATCGCTCGACCTGAAGATCCATCCGCACACGAAGGGCTTCCGGATCTTCTCGCTGCGCTCGCCGTTGTATGCGAAGGGCACGTTCAAGAACCCGAAGGTCGGCGTCGATGCGGGCGCGCTCGCGCTGCGCGCCGGCGCGATGATCGGGCTCGGGCTGATCAACCCGTTCGCGGCGCTGATCCCGCTGATCGCGCCGAGCAACAACCGCGACGTGCCGTGCTCGGAACTGTTCGGGCAGATGAAGGCTCAGGCGGCGCAGAAGGCGGCCAGGAAGGCCGGCAAGTAATGCGCGTCAGCGGCCCGCGCGCGCCCACAGCAGCACGGGGTTGCCTTCGCGGCCATCGATCCGCACCGGCGCGACGGTGCCGAGCTGCAGGCGATCGCCGTCGAGCATGACGGCCCGCTGCTGGACGTTGCCGATCCAGTTCGGGAACAGGCTGACGTCCATTTCGTGGGTCAGCGTGCCGTCGTCGGCGACCCGGAAGGGGCCGGAGTAGGCGATATAGCCGCGCGCGGCGGCCGCGCATTCGTCGTCGGTGCCGCCCTGGAGGTCGCCGTTCGAGTAGCGCGGCCGACCGGCGGCCATGAGCTGGGCGGACATGTAGCCGTCCGGCGTATAGAGGATCCAGCCGCGCACGTCGCGGCCGAGCGGATAGGCGACCGCGCCGCCGTCGCACGGACGGACTTCGTAGGACACGAGGCGCCATGCGCCGACGAGTTGTTCGCGAAGCTGGCTGGCGAGCATGCGGGATTCCGGTAAGACGGCGGTGGAGCGCGTGCCGTCGTGTTGACGGGCCGCCGGGCGGCGGGCCTGGAATGGGCTGCCGGGGCGGTGCGATCGGCAGTTTCGCCGACACCTGCTAAAATACACGGTTTTCCGTCGATTTCTCTCTTAACGGGACCTGCCGTGCTTTCTACTGCCAACATCACGATGCAATTCGGGCCGAAGCCCTTGTTCGAGAATATCTCGGTCAAATTCGGCGAGGGCAACCGCTACGGTCTGATCGGCGCAAACGGCTGTGGCAAGTCGACCTTCATGAAGATCCTCGGCGGCGACCTCGAGCCCAGCGGCGGCAACGTCGCGCTGGAGCCGAACGTGCGCCTCGGCAAGCTGCGCCAGGACCAGTTCGCGTACGAGGACGTGCGCGTGCTCGACGTCGTGATGATGGGCCACACCGAGATGTGGGCCGCGATGACCGAGCGTGACGCGATCTACGCGAACCCGGAAGCCACCGACGACGACTACATGCACGCGGCCGAGCTCGAAGGCAAGTTCGCCGAATACGGCGGCTACGACGCCGAAGCGCGCGCGGGCGCGCTGCTGCTCGGCATCGGCATCGAGGAGAAGTTCCACAACGGCACGATGGCCGACGTCGCGCCGGGCTGGAAGCTGCGCGTGCTGCTCGCGCAGGCGCTGTTCTCGAAGCCGGACGTGCTGCTGCTCGACGAACCGACCAACAACCTCGACATCAACTCGATCCGTTGGCTCGAGCATACGCTCAACGAGTACAACTCGACGATGATCATCATCTCGCACGATCGTCACTTCCTGAACTCGGTGTGCACGCACATGGCCGACATGGACTTCGGCACGCTGAAGGTCTGGCCGGGCAACTACGACGACTACATGCTCGCATCGGCACAGGCGCGCGAACGCCAGGCCGCGGCGAACGCACGTGCGAAGGAGCGCGTGGCCGAACTGCAGGATTTCGTGCGCCGCTTCTCGGCGAACAAGTCGAAGGCGCGCCAGGCAACCAGCCGCGCGAAGCAGATCGACAAGATCAAGATCGAGGAATTCAAGCCGTCGTCGCGACAGAACCCGTTCATCCGCTTCGAGTTCGAGAAGAAGCTCCACAACGTCGCGGTGGTCGCCGAAGAGATCACGAAGAAGTACGATCGCACGATCTTCCAGAACTTCAACCTGTCGGTGCAGCCGGGCGAGCGCATCGCGATCATCGGCGAGAACGGCGCGGGCAAGACGACGCTGCTGCGCTCGCTGCTCGGCACGCTGCCGCTCGATCACGGCACGGTGAAGTGGTCCGAGAACGCGAATGTCGGCTACATGCCGCAGGACACGTACGAGGAATTCCCGAACGACATCACGCTGATGGACTGGATCGACCAGTACCGCAAGGACGGCGACGACGAAACGATGGTGCGCGGCACGCTGGGCCGTCTGCTGTTCTCGTCGGACGACATCAAGAAGTCGGTGAAGGTGCTGTCGGGCGGCGAGAAGGGCCGCATGATCTGGGGCAAGCTGATGCTCGGCCGCCACAACGTGCTGCTGATGGACGAGCCGACCAACCACATGGACATGGAATCGATCGAGTCGCTGCAGATCGCGCTCGAGCAGTTCGAAGGCACGCTGATTTTCGTGTCGCACGACCGCGAGTTCGTGAGCGGGCTGGCGAACCGGATCATCGAAGTGCGCACGGACGGCACGCTGTTCGACTTCGGCGGGAATTACGAGGAGTTCCTGACGAGTCAGGGGCAGGAGTAAAACTGCCGGTTTGTCCCAAGACCGCCTTTCATGTGTCCCGGATTGTCCCACGGAATTGTCCCGTTGGGACAATGGCCGAGCTCAGGAGATATGGTGAGGCTGAACATATAGGGCGGGACCGCTAGAAATTTGAAAGGCCCACATCGGCAGATTGTCGGTGTGGGCCTTTTCATTTCCAGTCCGTGATTGGTCGCGCTACCCAAAGTCAAGAGGAACTGCCCCAGGCTGACTCTGTTGACTAGACTTCGCAAGAACGAAGGAGGTGGATCAAGAGTGAAGAGGGGGCGAGGTAGTTCCGACAATCCCGGAAACCAAGGGCAAGAAGCCGCATACACTACCGATAGCGGAACCGTGAGATACCGGAAAAGCGACGCAAGGGGCTGCATAGGCGTGTGAGGCTGTTCGAAGGCTTGTCGGTCGATCACGTTACGGAGATGGCTGAGCGTGTGCGCGCGCCAACATTCACGCTGCACGACCTGCGGAATCTACTAGCGAGTGCGGGGCTCGGTTGAGGCTTGGGGGCGCGATTCGTCTGCGGATTTTGGACCATGCTTCGAGGCGGAGAGATGTTCTGAACAGACACTATGTGAGCTTGTCGCACGCAGATATAGCAAGTCCGCTTGTTCGGATTCAGGCCGCCTTTGTGATCTGACAGAATTACTTGCGTACAATCTAATTGATGGTGGATCGGTGTGACATCAACATTACGGGGTATTAGAAGATGGGGATAAATTTAGCAATCGTAGTCGGCATTACAAACTACGTGAATGAGAATCAACGGCTTTCCGCTTGCGCGAATGATGTCTCTATTGTTCAGGAGATGCTCCAGGGATCCGGTAAGTTTCGAGAAGTATTTGTTGTGCCATCGGAAGATGGTACGCTCCTGAAATCTAAAATAGCAGATTTTGTCACGCGATATAGGATTGAGGAGGTTGATGATCTGCTATTTTATTTCACGGGGCACGGAGACTTTTCGGACGAAGAATTTCGATATCTTCTGAGAGATTATTCGCCGGCTAAACGCGCGCAAACGTCCCTCTCAAATAGCGAGCTAGACAATTTCCTCAGAAGTCTGAACCCGAAGGTGGTTGTTAAGGTTGTAGATGCTTGCTACTCGGGAATGCCTTACATTAAGGATGGTTCAAACTTTAACGATTACATGAAATCTGCGACGAAAGGCGCTTTCGAAAAATGCTACTTCCTATGTAGTTCGCAAAGTGATCAGCAGTCTTGGGCTAGTGAAGAAATAAGTGATTTCACCAAGGCATTCGTGGCGGCGATTGCCGAAGCTCCTGCCGAGTCAATTCGCTATAAAGATGTGATTGATTTTATAGCGGATGCCTTTCGAGCAGTACCAAGTCAACGCCCGCTATTTGTTGTCCAGAGCGACTTCACGGAGGTCATGGGCCATTTCTCGGAGCAAGTGCGGTCGCGACTGAAAGAGCGCCTTGCGTCATTTGTATCGAATACACAGATGACGGTACAGCCAATGTCAACAAAGACGAGTCTCCTTGAGAAGGCGAGGGCGGCCGCGAAAGACTATGTTTCTATGAATCAAGCGATGGATGCGGTACAAGGTATAAAAACCGAACTTGAAGCGCGGAGCTTGACGGATCAATTTCTAGAGATGTTTGAGATAAATCGAATTTTCTTTGATAATTTTTTGCTTTTGCCGAATGAAGAAGCATTGGGGAAGTGGGTCTCAAAAAATGACAAGAAATTTTTCGCCTCCCCTAGGTATGATACTGAAACATATGAGGTCGAATCCACATTGAGCGCTCTGATGGGCGCGCTGGGCGATGGGAGGAAAATAACAAAAACAAGGCAGGTTATATCTGGTGTAAAAACGCAAATTAAGGAATTGCCGTTTTATTCATTTCAAATTATACTAAAGCCGAAGCTGCCGAATTTAACTCAGTATGGTGGTTGGTTTACATACTTTTTATCCAAAACCAGCTTGCAGTCGTTTATTTGCTTCGAAGAATACAAGGAGGTTGCTTGGGGGCAGTACAGTCGCTCGTTTGTTTCTGAGTGGATGCCTGCCGAGTTCAATCTGGCAGGATTCGATGGTGGAGGACCGTTGGTAAATACGTTTGTGACCGAACTTGAGCGGTTTGTTTCGGGAAAGGTTGCATCTGGCCTAGGCTTCGAGCTTGACGAGTCCAATAGCGAGGAGGCAAGTTAGCAGCGCGAAGTGTAGAGAATGGCCCCCGGGGTTGCACGGTGGGGGCCTGGGCCGCTACCTGATCGGCTTCGACCGGTGCTTACAGGTCTCAAATGTTGGCCGGGAAAATCTCAGAGGGTATCTGATAAAGTCCCGCCGCGAAATTCCCCCCGGTGGCCCTCCCGATTCTCACGGGCACGCCACCATGATGCGCATCCGATAGCGCGCGCGATTCCTGATGCGTGGGCGCGCATCTTGTTAGGCATTGTTGCTGCGTTTTACTGTAGATACGCTGTAGCGTGCTCAGACAGTTGGATAACTATCGGGATATGCGATGCAACATGCTTATGCTGCTATCGGCCGTGCTGTGATGGCGGCGCAGTCATTCGAGACGTCGATGGTCCCCATCTTCGAAGTGTTCAAGTCTCACTCGGAGCCTGGATACCTCGCCAAGACAGGCGGTAAGCTTCCTGATGGAGCGTTCAAAGCGCCCCTCCGGAACATCCTCAAGGAATTAACGAAGAGAGACGGTATCGACCCTGAGCTGGAGGCCCTTATCGATTCGTTCATCGAAGACCGGCATACACTGATTCACCGATGTATCTACACGTTCGGGTGGCCTGAAGATGGCGATGCTGAGGGGTTCGGTCCGATTGTGGAGCTCGCTAGCCGAGTAGAGAAGACGGCCAAGGAACTGATACGCATTCTATGCGGCTATGTCGTTACCTATGGTGATCCGGAGTGGGCCGAAGCGAATCCTGATGAGTACAGGATCAGGATGGCCGCGATTTTCCAGCAAGCACACCGCACTAGATGAGTCCAAAACCGTTCCCTTTCGGACATGGGCTGTGAGGGGTGTCCGAAAGTATGCTTGTAAACTATTCGGACATAGCATAAGATTCGTACATCTATTTCGTACAGGATGTCCGCTATGTCCCGTGTCTTCGCTTACTGCCGTGTGTCCACTCATGACCAATCCACCGAAAACCAGCGCCTAGAGATTGAGCGGGCAGGGTTCGCTATCGACAAGCGGCGCATCGTTGAGGAATCCATTAGCGGCTCTGTAGCTGCCTCCGAGCGCCCTGGCTTCACGCGCTTGGTGGACCGCATGGAGTCAGGCGATGTATTGGTGGTCACCAAGCTGGACCGGCTGGGCCGTAACGCGATGGACGTACGGGCCACCGTGGAGGCTCTGGCGGGTCTGGGAGTGAAGGTCCATTGTCTTGCCTTGGGCGGGGTGGACCTGACCAGCGCGGCAGGGAAGATGACGATGCAGGTACTGAACGCCGTAGCTGAGTTTGAACGGGACCTGTTGATTGAGCGGACCAATGCTGGCATCCGGCGGGCTCGCGTTGAGGGGAAGCAATTCGGCAGGCCATCAGCGTTGACCAGCGAGCAGCAAGCGGAGGTAGCTGAGCGACTGGCCAAGGGTGAGGCTGTAGCGGCCCTAGCGCGGGACTTTAAGACCAGCCGTCAGACCATCATGAGACTGAGGGAGAAGGCCATGACGGCTGTCGGAGTCTGATCATGGAACAGCAATTTCCGAAGGAAGGCTTCTTTGACCTGACAGCAGCAGAGCTCTTTGGGCTCGCTTGCGAGCAGTACGGTCGCTTTTATCGCGACCAGTCCACTCTTAATGCGTATCAGGTTGCAGTCACGCTATTCCACTTGTTGGACTGGCTGGTGAAAGATGGGACTACGGCCAACAGGAAACGAATCATTGAGGCGAAAGACCCCGAAGCCAGGACGGCGGAAGAGGCGCTGGTATTGGCGATTCATCAGTTACCTGCATTTCGTGCAGTAATGAGCGCGGCAAACAACGCGAAGCATCGGGAGCTTGACGGTACCCGGCCCGCATACACGAAAAAGCGGCGGATTGGGTTCTTTGTGGGGGTATCTAGGGCCGGCGACTCACTAGGGGACGAGCATCTAATTTTGGATATTGGTGACGAAGAGGTGTGGCTTAGGGATGCGTTCTGGGTCGTGCTAGAACGGTATCGGGAACACTTCGAAAGCTCTAAAGCGTGACACCGGTTTCCCCCGGCGCGTAAACTTTCGGTTCCACATCACGAACCGGAGAGCCGCCATGACGGCAATCACGCAACCGACTCCCGCTGAAGTCCGAAAACTCTTAGACGAGTCAGGCCTGAGCCGCGAACAATTCGCAGAGCTGGCCCACGTATCGAAGCTGACCATCCACAAGTGGGTCTTGCCGGAAGATAACCAGAATCACCGAGGGATTCCGCTGGCAGCTTGGGAACTGCTGTTGCTGAAGCTGGGCAAGCATCCGGCCAAGAAACTGATTGACGCGTAACCCATTGGGTTATTAGAATCGATTTCCGTGTGGCAAGCAATTCAGCAAGCCCCGTTACCTGACAAGGTCTAAACATGTTCCAGATCACCATCAGCACCCACCGGTTCTCCCTCTGCATCGGTCAGGGCACCGCGTCCCTCCGCATTGGCTCCCGTGAATTCTTGCTGCTCCGTGATTACGTTGAGCGCAGCCGTAAGCCCCGCCTGTTGGAAACCTTCCGAGACACTGAAGCCCGTAGCTGGGAGGCGCTGGTAATGCGCCGCTGGTTGGTCTCCAGTTCCCCGGCCTGAGCTTCTGAGGGGGCTGACCGGTCAGCCAGAATTTTCTCCATCGAAGCGCCTCCCGGAAACGGCTGGCGCTTTTTGTTTTGTCGAACCGGCTGAGTGACAAGCTGGGCGGGGCTTCGGCGGCGATTCGCTTGCTAAACCCTCACTCTCGTAGATACGGGCACTGTTCTTAACCCCGACTCTCGCAGATGGGCACGCCTAGACGCCCACGCTCGGAGCTACGGGCACTCAGAGACCACTCTCGCTAGAGCTGTCCCGTCTCGTCTGCATCAATCCCATTCCCCCCGCTTCCATGCCCACCGGGCAGGGTTGGACGCGTCCATCCTCCGCCCACCATAAGGACCCTCTATGACTCCCTCCACGCCCCCATCCAACTGGCCTCCGGTTTCCCCATCCGGCCGCATCACGTACCGCCCAGCAACTCCCAAAGATGCCACCGAGCTGGCCCTTAAGCTGCGCCAATCGGACATCGCTGAGATGGCCCTGACCTGGGCTGGTTCGCCTGAGGCCCGTCTGGCTGAATCCGTCCGGGCATCTGCTGAGTCCTGGGCTTTGCTGATCGATGGCCAGATTGAGGCCGTGTTTGGCCTCGTGCGCTATCCGATGGTCAACGTGCCGTGGATGCGCTGTTCCGCTGCTGTTGCAGACCATGCCCGCGAGCTTCTGTCACATGCGCGCGCTTGGCTCGATAGCGTTCGCGCTGCTGATGTGCCCCTGGCCAACACGGTGGCTTCGAACAACGTGGAGGCAATGACGATGCTGGAACACCTGGGCTTTGTCATTGGCGATGTAGCACCGAACCAGGGACCTCCGGGCAGCTTCCGATTCTTCTATGAGGCACCGCGCCATGTGTGAGCCCGCAAGCCTCAGCCTCTCCACCATGACCATCGCGAGTATGGCAATGAGCGCAGCCACAGCGGTGGCCAGCTACGTGGGCCAGAGCCAAGCGGCTAAGCGCCAGGGAGACGCAGCACAAGCAGCCTACGATGCTCAGGTAACTGACACGAAGAACCAGATGACCCAGCAGAGCCAAGCGGCAGCCGAGCAGATGTCTGAACGGGCTCGCCAAGCGATGATCGAAACGGGCCACCTCCAAGCACTCGCGGCTGACTCCGGGACCAACGGCGGGGGCAGTAACGACCGCGTGACGAACGAAGCCAACTTCAACGCTGGGCAGGACATCGCAGCCATGCAGGCCAATGCGTCATCAGTTCAGCGTCAGATGGTCGGCCAGCTTGACGGCAGCTACGCGCAAGCAGTCTCACGAACAGCCAGCATCCAACAGCCGAGCCTCATCGGTACAGGCCTCCAGATTGCCGGTGGCGCACTCAACGCATACACCAACCAGGAGTCCATCAAGAACCGCGTTACGGGCGGGGTCCCTGGCGCAAACGCATTCGGTTTCAAGATGCCTGGGTCATCCACCTAACAACCTCACACCACCATGCCACAATCCCCTAACTCCCCGCAGTCCATCACCAGCCGCCCTGAGGTTCCCGTTACGGGCCGTCAGGTGTTCTCCCAGCCGCAAGAGCGACCGGTCGATACCTACGCAGCACCACAGCAGGATGCAACCCTTCACGGGCTCCTTACGGGGCTCCAGACGTTCAATCCCGCACTCCAGGAGTACGTCAACCTGGAGAACCAGAAGGACGCCACGCAGGCCTTCAAGGCAGGCACCTCAGCGGGCCAGCTCAGTGACGCTGGGCTCATCGACGCGCAGACCGGAGGCATCAAGGTTCCCCCTCCGTCCGCTGACTCCCGCGTGGACCCAGCGTTCACCGATACGTTCGCTCAGGGCTATCGCAACGCGGTGGGCCTGAAGATTGGCAATCAGGTTCAGACGGACATCCTGAGTGCCTACCAGGAGAGTAAGAACCAGGACGGGTTTGACCCGGAGAAGTTCCTCCACGAGCAGGTTGCGCAGCACACGACTGGCCTCACGGACCCGGCGATTGTCGACCAGGTATCCAAGAGCGTCGCTACGACAGCCGATAGTGTCCGCAAGGACTTCGCTCAGGTGCAATTCCAGCGCCTGAAGGAGACCGCATTCGGCAACTTCTCCGCTGTCGCTGATGGCGTCCTGGACCCGACCAAGAGTCTTCAGCAGATGTGGGATGGCGTTCAGCAGACGCTGGAGCCGATGCGCGGCCAGATGGGCATGATGACCCGCCCTGAGATGGCTGACATGCTCCTGGACAAGATCAACAATCTTTCCTCGCAAGCTGGCGGTCGGCCGGAGCTGTTCGACCTGTTCACGCAGTTCAAGGACCCGCACACTGGCCTGACGCTCCAGCAGATGAACCCTAAGATTCAATCTGAGGCCACCCGCCTCCAGCATCGGGCTCTCGAAGAGCAGAACCAGCGCATCGAGCAGGCGCAGCAGACGGACTTCTTCAAGAGGACCGTAGCGGATGAAGAGGCCGCGAGTCAGGGCAAACAGCCGGACATCAATGACTTCGTGAATCGCATCGGCCCGCTCAATCAGTTCAAGAGCGCAAGCGCGGCACTGGGCGAGTATCGACGGCTACAGAGCATGGCTGACGCTGCGCAGCAGAACGTACAGGCGGTACAGTCGGTTGGCTCTGGTACGGCCTGGGCGCTCGACAAGAAAGATGCTCAGGCAGCTCTGGATACCGTCCAGCAGCCTGACGTGGGTGTTCTCATGCAAGTTGCCTCTGGGAAGGTTGGAGGTGACCCCTCGCAGCTCCCTCAGGTGCAGCAGGCTATCAAGTCCATCGTGGACATCACGGGCCGCTCAGGACGCAGCGACATCGCGAACAGCAAACTGAAGGCCCTCATCGACGGAACAGTAAATGCAGTACCGCCAGCAGGAGAACAGCCGTCAAGTCAGTTCCGTTTGGCTGCGGCGATGTATGGCGGTCTGCCGGATCAAATCCGCTCGTTGTATTTCGATGAGAAAGCGGCGGCGCTCTATGACTCGTACCAGCGGGACAGGCAAGCGGGCGTGAGTGATGAAGCCGCCTATCAGAGTGCATATCGCACAATCTCACCGGAGGCAATCAAAGCCGCAAAGGAAATCACCAGTGACCAGCAATGGAAGCAGCACGTAGCCAGCACGGTGTCGAATCTGACCACCGGCCGCTTGCAGCATTGGCCTGTTGTGGGATGGATTGCCAGCGCGGCTGGGTACGGAGCTGCTGTTAACGAGCACGCGGTAGACACGTGGGCTCAGCTTGACCTCCAGCGTTATTACCAGCGGAACCCGAGCGCGACGCAGGAGCAAGCGGACCAGTACATCACAGGGCGAGTGCGGTCTAACTTCGTGTACGACCAGGCGAATCGAATCAACGTGCAGGTGCCCGACGGGCAGGCTAGTGATGCCGCGAAGGATGCAATCGACAGCTACATCTCGAAGGCTCGCCAGAAGTACGACATCCAGGACGGGCCAGGAATCGTGTCACGCGCGGTGGCTGGGGTTCTGGGTATTCCGGCTGATCCCTTGCAGTCAGTGGGCCTGATTTACAGCAAGGATGGGAAGTACACAGAACCTATCCGAATGTTTGTGTGTGAGGCATAAACTGATGGCCAAGGAGCCACTTTATGCCACGCAAACGCAAGGAAGAAGTGACGATTGAACCGGGCAAGGGCTTGAACCTGGACCCGGAACTGAT
>NZ_PREY01000053.1:0-27988 GCF_002959955.1 Burkholderia sp. BE12
AGCGAGTCGGTCCCACCCCTTCCCATCCCGAACAGGACCGTGAAACGACTCTACGCCGATGATAGTGCGGATTCCCGTGTGAAAGTAGGTAATCGTCAGGCTCCCTAAGCCAGAAACCCCCGCCCGAAAGGCGGGGGTTTTTGCATTGGGGCGGCGGAAATGTGCGCGTGAGCGGAAGAGCATTACCCCGCCTATCTGCGTTAGCACTTCACCCACGCAATCCATTGCAGCGCGGAGCCTGTCAATTCGGTGCATCGACTGTTCTCGAGCACTCCGCGGTTGTGCCGTCCAGAATCTCCCGGCGCCTCTTTCCGCTAACCGTACCATCCGTCTTCAGGATCGGTTCCGGCACTCCCGCGCATCCGGCGACGATGTTGCGATGCCCGGTGATGAGCGATGTTGATCAACGATGATTAATAAATACCGCTTTCTGATGAATTCCCCACTTTTCTAGCCGCATCTTTGTGCGCCGCGTCCCGTGCATCACTCGGCGAACGTCGGGCGAAATCGTCTTAAAAAATCTATGCGCATAAAGTCCATTCGCACGACATGCTCGGTAGAGCGGGGAGCAAGTCCTTCGGGGTAATATCAGCGTTCGTCCGATTCCCCGTGCGTGCCTGCATCCGTCGGTGATCGGTGTCTTTTTACATCCCGTCTCCTGCATCGTTCATGACTGACAGCCCCGTCCAAGGTGGTCGGACGACCGACTTCTTGCCCTATCTCGTCGCCGCGACGTTCTTCATGGAGTATCTCGACACGACCGTGATCGCGACCGCGCTGCCGCAAATGGCCAGTTCATTCGGCGTTGGGCCGAACGCACTGAGCCTCGGGATGACGGCCTACATGCTGGCGCTGGCGGTGTTCATTCCGATCAGCGGCTGGATCGCGGATCGCTATGGCTCGCGGACGGTCTTCGCGAGCGCGATCGTCGTCTTTACCGGCGCGTCGGTGCTGTGCGGGCTATCTGAAGGTGTGATGTCGTTCACGGCTGCTCGACTGCTGCAGGGTATCGGCGGGGCGATGATGGTGCCGGTCGGGCGAATGATCGTCGTGCGGAGCACCGAGAAAGCGAGGCTGATGCGTGCGATCGCGACGATCACGTGGCCGGGCATCGTCGCGCCCGTCGTAGGGCCGCCGATCGGCGGCTTCATCACGACCTATGCATCGTGGCGATGGATCTTCCTGTTGAACGTCCCGTTCGGCGTCGCTGCGCTTGTTTGTACCTGGCTGATCGTCCGGAATACGCGAGCCGCCGAGCAACGGCCGCTCGACTGGATCGGCTTCGTGCTGGCCGGTGGCGCATTGACCTGCCTGCTGATCGGCACCGAAGCGGCCGGCCAGCAGGATGTCGACTTCGTGCGCGCGGGTGTCCTGGTCGGCGCCAGCGTGCTGTTCGGCATCGCCGCATGGCTGCATGCGCGACGCTGCGCGCATCCGCTGCTCGATTTCACGACGCTGGAAGTGCCGACGTTCTCGGTGACGGTGATCACCGGCTCGATCACGCGGATGGCGATCAACGCCGTCCCGTACCTGCTGCCGCTGCTGTTCCAGATCGGCTTCGGGCTGTCGCCGTTCCAGTCAGGCCTGTTGTTGCTCGCGAGCGCGCTCGGCAATCTCGGGATGAAGGCGGGCACATCGTGGATCCTCGACCGTTACGGCTTTCGGCGCGTTGCGCTCGTCGACGTGACGATCGCCGGCATCTTCACGATCGCATGCGGATGGCTGACCGCGTCGACGCCGCTGGCGATCACGCTGTTCGTCGTATTCGTCTACGGGCTCACGCGGTCGATGCAGTTCACGACGCTCGCGACGCTGGCTTATGCGGATATCCCGGCTCAGCAGACGAGCGCGGCCAGCACGCTGTGGAGCGCCGCGCAGCAGATGACGATCGGGATGGGGATCGCGTTCGGTGCATTGTCGCTGCGGCTCGCGGCATTGGTGCGCGGCGATGCGGCCGGCATGCACTACGTGCTCGACGATTTCCGCTGGGCGTTCGTCGCGGCGGGCGTGCTCGCGCTGCTGACGTTGCCGGGCTACGCACGGCTGGCTTCCGATGCCGGCGATCGGCTGCGGGCCAACGTGGCGCGAGGATAGGCCGGACTGCCAATCGTATTGGCGGGGCGACAGGTGAGGACGTATGTTTTTCGGCGTTCACCGGACGCGCTGATGCATTGCGGCCGCGCTCGCCCGACGGTCAACGCAACCGGTCTTCTGTCACTCGGGCGAGTGGGCCTTCCGGCCGGCCACGCTTGGTCGGAACGTTTTCCGAACGATGACGAGGCGACAGGTGAGATCGCATGTTTTTCAGCGTTCACCGGAAGCGTTGATGCATTGCGGCCGCGCTCGCCCGACGGTCAACGCAACCGGTCTTCTGTCACTCGGGCGAGTGGGCCTTTCGGCCGGCCATGCTTGGTCGGAGCGTTTTCCAAGCGATGACGTGCGGTGCCGGGACGACCATGAATGAGATGCGCGATAAGCGGCACAGCTGTTTCGATTCCCGCTACTGCGCATCATGGAAGATGATGCCAACCGTGTGACGGTGGCCGCTTCGAATCCGGCTGACGCCGTGGCGCAGGTTGACGCGGTAGACGCCACGGGTTCCCTGCACAGGCCGGCCGTGTACCGCGAAGATCACCGCATCACCTTGCGTCAGCGGCACCACTTCCGCACGCGACTGCATGCGTGGTCGCTGTTCCGTCAACACGAACTCCCCGCCACTGAAATCGCGGCCCGGCGCCGACAGCAGGATCGCGACCTGCAGCGGAAACACGTGCTCGCCATACAGGTCCTGGTGGAGGCAGTTGTAGTCGTCGGCGCCGTATTGCAGGATCAACGGCGTCGGTCGCGTCTGGCCCGCCGCGTGGCAGCGATCGAGGAACGTCGCATGGTCTTTCGGGTAACGGACATCGATCCCGAGCGCCTGGTTCCAGCGATTCGCGATCGGCGCGAGATGCGGGTAGATCGTCGCGCGCAGTTCGGCGATGACCGCTGGCAGCGGATACGCGAAATACTTGTACTCGCCGCGGCCAAAGCCGTGCCGCGCCATCACGACACGTGAACGATAGAGCACATCGCGCGGATAGAGCGACGCGAGTGCATCGCACTCGCTTGCCGACATCAGGCCCGGCACGCGTGCGCATCCGTAGCGATCGAGCTCGGCATCGACGCTCGGCCAGTCGAGCATGTCGACGCGTTGCGCGATGTCCAGCGGTTCGACGGCAGGTTGCAGATCGGCAATATTCACGGGCGTACCTCGAGGCTTCGGCAGTGTGGCGCCGTGCGGTCGCGCACGGTCGAAGTCATGAAACTTGATGAACCCAGTTTAGCGGCGTCCGTGTGCCGGTACGCTCCAGATCTTGCGCTTTAATTCGGGCGAGAAAACGGGGAAACGTTGACGACACGGCATCGACACACTGAATGTGGCGACGTGCCGGAGCGGAGAGACGGGGAAGCGGGGGAAGCGGGGAAGCGGAGCAGCGGAGCAGCGGAGCAGCGGAGCAGCGGAGCAACGGAGAAACGGAGAAACGGAGAAGCGACAGATCCACCCTGCCGCGGCGGTTGGCCGGCTATCGCCCGCCACCCGCCGCGTCGCCGATCAGGCCAGCGACCGGAACAACCAGTAAAGCCCCCCCGCCAGCGCGATCGACGCGGGCAGCGTCAGCACCCATGCGAGGACGAGGCTGCGCACCGTGCTCCATTGCAGCCCGGAACCGTTCGCCGCCATCGTGCCCGCGACACCCGACGACAGCACGTGTGTCGTCGACACGGGCAGCCCGTACATGTCGGCGGCGCCGATCGTCAGCATTGCGACGAGTTCGGCCGAGGCGCCCTGTCCGTACGTCAAATGCTGCTTGCCGATTTTTTCGCCGACGGTCACGACGATCCGCTTCCAGCCGACCATCGTGCCGAGACCCAGCGCGATCGCGACGGCGACCTTCACCCACGTCGGAATGAACTTGGTCGCGTGGTCGAGCTGCTTGCGATAGTTGTCGATCGCGAGCTTGTCGTCGGCGGCGAATGCGGGCTGGCCCGACTTCTCGATCAGGCGAATGGCTTCGGATACCAGATACATCGTGTTGCGCACGTTGTCGACGTCGCGCTGCGGCACGGCCGCCATCGAGCCCGACGCGCCGACGGCGGTCGCGAGCGACGTGGACAACTGCGCCACGGCCGGCAGCACGGTGGGCGTCAGTTCACGATGCTGCACGTAGTGTTCGACATCGGCGCGCGGATTCGAGGAAGGCGCGACGCCGTTCGTGTACTTCCCGAACGTCGCGGCCGCCTGGTTCGCGACCGCCACGAAGGTCTGCGATTCGGCGGGCGTGACGGCCTTGTTCAGCGCATACGCGGTCGGCACCGTGCCGATCAGGATCAGCATGATGAGACCCATCCCTTTCTGTCCGTCGTTCGACCCATGGGCGAACGACACGCCGGTGCACGTGAGGATCAGCAGGCAGCGAATCCAGAACGGCGGCGGCTGGTCCTTCGGCGGTTCCTTGTACAGCTCCGGAATCCGCACGACGGACTTCAGTACGAGCAGCAGCAGCGACGCACACAGGAAGCCGACGATCGGCGAGAACAGCAGCGACTTGCCGACGCCGAGCGCCTGGCCCCAGTCGACGCCGCTCGTGCCGGACGACCCGTGCAGCAACTGGTTCATCAGCCCGACGCCGATGATCGACCCGATCAGCGTATGCGAGCTCGACGATGGCAACCCGAAATACCAGGTCGCGAGGTTCCAGACGATCGCGGCGATCAGCAGCGCGAACACCATGGCGAAGCCCGAGCCGCTGCCGACCTGCAGGATCAGCTCGACCGGCAGCAACTGCAGGATGCCGAACGCGACGGCTCCGCTCGAGACCATCACGCCGAGGAAGTTCCACATGCCCGACCAGATCACCGCGACGTTCGGCGTCAGCGAGTGCGTATAGATCACGGTCGCGACCGCGTTCGCGGTGTCGTGGAAGCCGTTGACGAACTCGAAGCCCAGCGCGATCAGCAGTGCTGCGCCGAGCAGCAGGTACGGGAACATCGACCCTTCGCGGACCGGTGACAGATCGTCGACCAGGTGCGTGGCGATATAGACGCCGCCGAGCACGAGCACCAGCAGGAAGACGGCATAGCCGATCTGCCGGGTGCGTGCGACGGAGGCCGGATTGTTCGGGGCGGACGAAGCAGGTTGATTCATGACGACATCTCGTAAGGGAACCTCGTCCGATCCTAGCTGCGGCTAGCAGTCAGTTTGATGACAGTCGGGAGGACGAACGGTGTGTCTTACGGGGATGTAAGGCGAGCGACGGCATGCGAAGCGTCGGGGCGCATCGTCTACTCACATAGTGAACAGGACAGCGGCTTACGCGCCGATGTCGTGCGGATCATCGTGCGTCGTGGCCAACGTCCAGCCGGCCGGCGACGCGACGAATGTCGTGCACGACAGCGGCGCGACGTCGACGCGTGTGGTCGCCGCGGCGCCCGTGCGCAGCACCTGCGCGATGGCCGCGCGGACGATCGGCGCATGCGTGATCGCAATGACGTCGCGATCGCGCGGCAGCGCGTTCAACCATGTGCCGACCCGATGCGCGGCGGCGTCGAACGATTCGCCGCGATGCGGCGACGCGGACGGCGTGCCGATCCACGCCGCAAGTTCGTCGGGCAGGTCGCGCGCGAGATCGTGCAGCCGCTTGCCGCACCAATTGCCGTAGTCGATGTCGCGCAGCGCCTCGTCGATATCGGCTTGCAATCCGAGTGCGTCGGCGGTCTGCCTTGCGCAGCGTGCCGGGCTGCACAGCACGAGCGAACCGGCGACATCCGTCCAGCGGCCGCGCAGCGCAGCGGCTTCGGCGAGCCCGTGCGCGTCGAGCGGATCGTCGTCGGGAAACGTGCCGGTGCGCATTGCGCGGGTCGATGCGTGGGCGATCAGGCGCAGCGAGGCAGGCATGGTCATGTCGGTTGTCGGACGATCCGGAGCGGGCCGCATTCGTCGTGTGTCATCGCTTCAATACGCGAACGTTCGCGCGTACAATTCGCCCGATACGAAGCGCGGAAGCCGGTGCAATTCCGGCGCGGTCGCGCCACTGTAACCGGGGAATCGATGATCCCGGAAGCCAGACCTGCCTTCGTACCCATCCATCATTTGTCGGGGCGCGATTCCCCTGAGGTGCATCCATGAGCGAAGCAGTGCTGAAGCCGGCGGTCGTGCCGGCACCCATCCCCGTCCGTGAACTGTTGCCGTGGGCCGTGTTCGTCGGCCTGATCCTGCTGCTCGCACTGTATTTCGTCGGTGCGGAACAGGGCGCGACGTCGCTCGTGCCGGGCATGGTCGTCCACGAGTTCGTCCACGACGGCCGCCATCTGCTCGGCTTTCCCTGCCACTGACGCGGAGCCTGCGATGATCGGAAAGCTGCTCATGCGCGGGATGCTCGCAGGCATCGCCGCGGGCCTCCTCACGTTCGGTTTCGCGAAAATCGTCGGCGAACCGCAAGTCGATCAGGCGATCTCCTTCGAGGAAAAAACCGCCGCCGCCCAAGGCGAGGCGCCGGAACCCGAGCTGGTCAGCCGCCACACGCAGGCCGGCCTCGGGTTGCTGACGGGCGTCGTGACCTACGGCGCGGCATTCGGCGGGCTGTTCTCGCTGGTCTTCGCGTATGCGTACGGACGAGGCGGCCGCCTGCCGGCACGGCCGCTGGCCGCGTGGCTCGCGCTGGCGGCGTTCGTCGCGCTCGTGATCGTGCCGAACCTCAAGTACCCGGCCAATCCACCGTCGGTCGGCGACCCCGACACGATCGGCTATCGCACCGGCCTGTTCTTCCTGATGATCGCGATCTCGGTTGCGACGATGGTGTTCTCGGTCGGCGTGCGCCGCCATCTGCTGGCGAAGCTCGGCCAGTGGAACGCGTCGATCGTCGCGGGGCTCGTGTTCGTCGCGATCATCGCGGCCGTGCAGATCGGGCTGCCGTCGGTCAGCGAACTGCCGGCCGATTTCCCGGCGGCGTTGCTGTGGAAGTTCCGCGTGGCGGCCATCGGCATGCAGGTGATCATGTGGACGACGATCGGCCTGCTGTTCGGCGCGTGGGTCGAGCGCGGCGAACGCGCAGGCCTTCGCGCCGCCTGATGCGCGGGGCAACCGGACGCGCCTAGCGCAGCATGCGCGGCGCGCTCCACGTCGATTCGCGCGCCAGCGCGACGAACGCGGCCAGATAGTCGATCGATGCGTCCGCTTCGCGGATGCCGAGGAAGATCTGCTTCGCGATGCCCTTCTTGCCGAGCTTGACCGGTACGACCGGCATCCGGTCCGCGTATTCGTCGGCGAGCCATCGCGGCAGCGCGGCCACGCCGCGCCCGCTCGCGACCATCTGCAACATGATGTCGGTCGTCTCGATCGACTTGTGCCGCCTCGGCACGATGCCGGCCGGCGTCAGGAACTGGTTGTAGATGTCGAGCCGGTCGGTTTCGACCGGGTACGTGATCAGGATCTCGTCGGTCAGTTGCTCGGGGCTCACGTAGTCGGCATTCGCGAACCGGTGCGAATCCGCGACCACCAGCACCTGCTCGTAGTCGAACACGGGATCGAAGCGCAGCCCCGGCTTGTTCAGCGGGTCGGGGGTCACGAGCACGTCGATGTCGTAACCGAACAGCGCGCCGATGCCGCCGAACTGAAAGCGCTGCTTCACGTCCACGTCGACGTCGGGCCAGCTCGACAGGTACGGCGATACGACCTTCAGCAGCCACTGGTAGCACGGGTGGCACTCCATCCCGATGCGCAGCGTGCCGCGCTCGCCCTTCGCGTACTGCTTCATCCGTTCCTCGGCGAGCTCGAACTGCGGCAGCAGGCGGTTTGCCAGCTTCAGCAGATACTGCCCGCCCTGCGTGAGCCGCAGGCCGCGGCCTTCCCGATCCCAGATCGGCGTGCCGAGCTGCTGCTCGATTTTCCTGACGGTATGGCTGAGCGCCGATTGCGTGAGGTGCAGCGCATTGGCCGCCGCGGTCAGCGAGCCCTGGCGTTCGACTTCACGAATGACGACGAGATGGAATCGTTCCAGCATGGATCGCGCTCATGCAACGAATGCATGAAAAATGTTAATGGATGAATGAAATAATGCCATTTTATTTCATGGTTTGAAATCCCTATGATGGCTGCCGGATCTTCAATCTTTCTCTGGACGGCAGCTTCATGGTCACGACACACAACCTCGGTTTTCCGCGCATCGGCGCGAAGCGCGAACTCAAGTTCGGTCTCGAACGCTACTGGAACGGCGAATCGTCGCGCGACGAACTGAAGGCGCTCGGCGCCGAGCTGCGCCGGCGTCACTGGCACGACCAGCGCGATCTCGATCTCGCGCCGATCGGCGACTTCGCGTTCTACGACCAGGTGCTCGACATGAGCTTCACGCTCGGCAACTTGCCGAAGCGCGTGCAGGATTTCCACGGCGATGCGCTCGACAACTATTTCCGCGTCGCGCGCGGCCGTTCGACGCAATCGGCGGAGGAGCACGCCGCATGCTGCGGCGGCGTCGCGGCCGGCGAAATGACGAAGTGGTTCGACACGAACTACCACTACATCGTGCCGGAGTTCCATGCGGACACGAACTTTTCGCTCGATCCGTCGCGTCTGCTGCAGCAACTGGCCGAAGCGAACGCGCAGGGCATGCGCGCGAAGCCGGTGATTCTCGGCCCGGTCACGTACCTGTGGCTCGGCAAGGCGAAGGACGATTCCGATCGCCTCGCGCTGTTGCCGAAGCTGCTGCCGGTGTACGGTGCGCTGCTCGACACGCTGACCGCGCAGGGCGTCGAATGGGTGCAGATCGACGAGCCGATTCTCGTCACCGAGCTCGATGCCGAATGGCGCCACGCGTTCCGCACCGCGTACGCAGCGCTGGAAACTCGCCGCATCAAGCTGCTGCTCGCCACGTACTTCGGACAGCTTCAGGACAACCTGACGCTCGCGGCGTCGCTGCCGGTCGACGGTCTGCACGTCGATGCAATCAACGCACGCGACGAAGTCGACGCGCTGGTGCGTGAACTGCCGGCCGATCGCGTGCTATCGGTCGGCGCGATCAACGGCCGCAACATCTGGAAGACGGACCTGAACGCGACGCTCGACTGGCTCGAGCCGCTCGCGAAGCAACTGGGCGACCGGCTGTGGCTCGCGCCGTCGTGCTCGCTGCTGCACGTGCCGGTCGATCTCGCGAGCGAGGAGAAGCTCGATGCCGAAATCCGCTCGTGGCTCGCGTTCGCGCTGCAGAAGCTCGACGAGCTGAAGGTGCTCGCGACCGCACTGAACGAAGGCCGCGACAAGGTGGCCGACACGCTCGCCGAAAATGCCGCCGCGATCGATTCGCGTCGCCGCTCGCCGCGCGTGAACAACCCGGCGGTGAAGGCCGCGATCGCCCGCATCGACGCGCAGCTCGGCAACCGCGCGAGCCCCTATACGCAGCGTGCGTCGAAGCAGTCGGCGCGACTGAACCTGCCGGCGTTCCCGACGACGACGATCGGCTCGTTCCCGCAGACCGCCGAAATCCGCCAGGCGCGCAGCCGGTTCAAGACCGGCGCGCTGGACGAAGCCGGCTATCGCGCGGCGATGCAGGCCGAGATCGAGCGCAGTGTCCGCGAACAGGAGTCGCTCGAACTCGACGTGCTCGTGCATGGCGAGGCCGAGCGCAACGACATGGTCGAATACTTCGGCGAACAGCTCGACGGCTACGCGTTCAGCCAGTTCGGCTGGGTGCAGTCGTACGGTTCGCGCTGCGTGAAGCCGCCGATCCTGTTCGGCGACATCAGCCGCCCGAAGGCGATGACGGTCGAATGGATCGCCTATGCGCAGTCGCTGACGAACAAGCCGATGAAGGGCATGCTCACGGGCCCCGTGACGATCCTGAACTGGTCGTTCGTGCGCGACGACCAGCCGCGCTCGGTATCGTGCTACCAGCTTGCGCTGGCGATCCGCGATGAAGTGCTCGATCTCGAGAAGGCCGGCGTGCGCGTGATCCAGATCGACGAAGCGGCGCTGCGCGAAGGGCTGCCGCTGCGCCGCGCGCAATGGAGCGAATACCTGCAGTGGGCGGTCGAGTCGTTCCGCATCACCGCGAACGGCGTGCAGGACGATACGCAGATCCACACGCACATGTGCTATTCGGAGTTCAACGACATCATCGCGTCGATCGCCGACATGGACGCCGACGTGATCACGATCGAGACGTCGCGCTCCGACATGGAGCTGCTCGATGCGTTCGACGACTTCAGGTATCCAAACGAAATCGGGCCGGGCGTGTACGACATTCATTCGCCGAACGTCCCGACGCAGGATCAGATCGTCGGCCTGATGAGGAAGGCGGCCGAGCGGATTCCGGCGGAACGCCTGTGGGTGAACCCGGATTGCGGGCTGAAGACGCGCCAGTGGGCGGAAGTGATTCCGGCGCTGACGAACATGGTCGCCGCCGCGAAGACGCTGCGCAACCAGGTGCGGTAGCCACACGCAGCGAGCGCTGTATGGCGCCGTCGCGATCGACGATCGCGACGGAAAAAAATCGGCCCGCGGAAGCGGGCCGATTTTCGTCATGCATGCGTTTGCGGTACGCGTCGCGCTACGCGGTGCGCGTGCCGCGCGGCAGCGCATCGCCCGTCTTGCCGGGCGCGCCCGCATCGTCGATGCCGACGCGGCGCGCGATCAGCCACACGCACAGCGACGACAGCACGGCGGCGCTCGTGTACTGGATCGCGAGCGGCCACCATTGCGGGGCTGCGTTCTGCGCGATCAGCGTCGCGACGAGCGGCGTGAGGCCGCCGGCGAGCGCACCGCACACCTGGTACGCGATCGAGATCGCCGTATAGCGGATCCGCGCGACGAAGATGCCGCTGACGAAGCCCGCGACCACCGAGTAGTAGCCCGATTCCGCGAGCGTCGCGAGGCCGACGCCGACCGTGATCGACACCGGCGTGCCCAGGTGCACGAGCGGCAGCATCACGAACGGGACGATCATCGCCCAGGCGCCGGTGATCAGCAGCACGCGCGTGGTACCGAAGCGCTGCGCGAGGAACGCGGCCGCGAGCTGTACGACGAACTGCAGCACCGCGACGATCGTCATGCAATGCAGCACCATCGACCGGTCGAGCGACAGGAACTGCGTCGCATAGCTGATCATGAAGATGTTGCTGAAATACACGCCGGCGATCCCGTACACGTTCGCGCCGATCGCGAGCAGCAGCAGCGGCCAGTACTTGAGCGCTTCGCGCAGCGGCTTTTGCGCGATGTTGCCGCTCCTCTTCACTTCCTCGAACTCGGGGGACTCCGACACGCTCGCGCGGATCACGAAGCCGATGATCAGGAGCACTGAACTCGCGAGGAACGGCACGCGCCAGCCCCAGCTCATCATGTCGTCCTTCGACAGCGTGCTGATCGCGCCGAACGCGAGCATCGACAGGATCAGGCCGCTCGCGCTGCCGAGCTGCGCGAACGACGCGAAGAACGTGCGCTTGCCTTCGGGCGCATGCTCGCCGGCCAGCAGCACCGCGCCGCCCCATTCGCCGCCGACCGCGATGCCTTGCAGCACCCGCATCAGCACGAGCAGGATCGGTGCGATCACGCCGGCTTGCGCATGGGTCGGCAGCAGGCCGATCGCGACCGTCGACACGGCCATCAGCATCAGCGTCGCGAGCAGCGAACGCTTGCGGCCGAAGCGGTCGCCGAGATAGCCGAACATCACGCCGCCGAGCGGCCGCGCGAAAAAGCCGACCGCGAACGAGCCGAACGACGCGAGCAGGCTGATGAAGCGGTTTTCGCCGGGAAAGAACAGCGGCCCGAACACGATGGCGGCGGCGGTCGCGTAACTATAGAAGTCGTACCACTCGATCGTGGTGCCGACGAACGACGCGAGCGCCGCCCGCTTCGGTTGCTTGACGGAAGTTCCCATCTGTATGTGTGCTCCTCTGGAATCCTCTGATTTGGAATAGTGGTGGCGCGCCGGAATCAGTCGCGGTACGCGACGCCCGGCAGCACGCACAGCAGCTCGTACGCGAGGTTCGCGCCGAGCAGGGCCGTGGTGCCGAACGGGTCGTACGGCGGCGCGACTTCGACGAGATCGCAACCGACGATGTTCAGCCCCTTCGCGCCGCGGATGATCTCGAGCGCCTGCGGCACCGTGAGGCCGGCGATTTCCGGCGTGCCGGTGCCGGGCGCGTAGGCCGGATCGATGCCGTCGATGTCGAAGCTGATGTAGACGGGCGTATCGCCGACGCGCGCGCGCACTTCTTCCATCAGCGGCGCGAGCGACTTGTTCCAGCATTCCTCGGCCTGGACGACGCGGAAGCCCTGCTCGCGGCACCAGTCGAAATCCTCGGCCGCGTAGCCGGTGCCGCGCAGGCCGATCTGCGTGACCTTGTCGCCGTGCAGCAGGCCTTCCTCGACCGCGCGGCGGAACGGCGTGCCGTGCGCGATTTTTTCGCCCATCATCGTATCGTTCACGTCGGCGTGTGCATCGACGTGGATCAATGCAACCTTGCCGTGCTTGCGGTGGATCGCGCGCAGGATCGGCAGCGCGATCGTATGGTCGCCGCCGAGCGTGATCGGCTTGCAGTCGTGCTCGAGAATCGCGTCGTACGCGGCCTCGATGCGGGCGATCGAATCGTGCAGGTTGTACGGATTGATCGCGACGTCGCCGATGTCGGCGATCTGCAGCGAATCGAACGGGGCGGCGCGCGTGGCCATGTTGTACGGGCGCAGCAGCACGGATTCGGTGCGGATCTGGCGCGGGCCGAAGCGCGCGCCCGTGCGGTTGGACGTGCCGAGATCGAACGGCACGCCGACGAAACACGCGTCGAGGCCTTCGGCGCTCGCCACGTGCGGCAGGCGCATCATCGTCGCGATGCCGCCGCAGCGCGGCATTTCGTTGCCGCCGAGCGGCTGGAAATGGGTGTGGTCGTTCATGGGGTATCTCTTCCGGTGTGGGGTTGCCGTATCATGCGACGCGGTCTGGCGCACAGTTTTACGCGCTCCGTCGGGAAAGAAGAATGCGAAGATATCGACGTAAACATCGATCATCGTCGATGTATGGAAGGGGATGAACGTGCTGGGGAATCTGTCGACCCTCGATCTGCGGTTGATCCGCGTGTTTCTCGCGGTCACGGACGCGGGCGGCGTGTCGGCCGCGCAGGCCGTGCTGAACGTCGGCCAGTCGACGATCAGCGCGCAGCTGTCGTCGCTCGAGACGCGGCTCGGCTACCGGCTCTGCGAACGCGGCCGCAGCGGCTTCCGGCTCACGCCGAAGGGCGAGCGGTTCCACGCGATGAGCCGCAAGCTGCTCGCGGCGCTCGACGAATTCGGAATGGCCGCGCGGCACATGGATCGCCAGTTGGTCGGCACGCTGAACATCGGCCTGATCGGCCATACGCCGGTAAGCCAGAACGCGCGGATCGCCGAGGCGATCGCCGCGTTCCGGACCCGCGACGAGGCCGTGCGCTTCTCGATTTCGGTGCGCGCGCCCGGCGATCTTGAGGAGAAGCTGCTGAGCGACGAGATCCAGATCGCGGTCGGCTACTTCTGGCATCGCGTGCCGTCGTTGCACTACACGCCGCTGTTCATCGAGCGTCAGATCGCGTATTGCGGCCGCGGCCATCCGCTGTTCGACGGCGCGGGCACGCTGACGCCGGCCGACGTCGCCGGCTTCGAATGGGCGTGGCGCTCTTATCCGCTGCCCGAGGCGCAACTGTCGACGACGCCCGATCGCGTGACCGCGACCGCGGACAACATGGAGGCCGTCGCGCTGCTGATCCTGTCCGGCCACCATCTCGGTTATCTGCCGCAGCATTTCGCGGCGCCGTACGTCGCGCAGGGGCTGCTCGCGCCGCTCAATCCGGAGCAACTGCGCTACGACGTGACGTTCCACATGGTCGTCGCGCGCAACGGCCGCGGGAATCCGCTCGTGGAGGCGTTTCTCGAGGATCTCGAGCGCGCGCACCAGTCGTCCGACTTCGCATGACCGCGTGGCCGCCAACAACGTGAACGAGCGTTACACCGGGGCCGGTCGCCGCTCCGGCGTGCATCACGGCACCGGCAACCCCGCGTCGTGCTTCACCTCGCGCAGCGACAGTGCCGATTCGATCGACGTCACGCCCGGCAGCATCCGCAGCGAATCCCGCAGGAACGTGCCGTAGTCGTCGAGGTCGCGCGCGACCACCTGCAGCAGGTAGTCGGCCGTGCCCGCGACGTTGTGGCAGGCCAGGATCCGCTCGATGCCGAGCACTTCCCGTTCGAACCGGTCGGCGACCTTGCGGTCGTGCGTCGCGAACCGTACGAGCACGAACGCGACCACGCCGAAGCCGAGCGCCTGGCGCGACAGCTGCGCGCGGTAGCGTTCGATGTAGCCGTCGTTTTCGAGGCGTTTCAGGCGGCGGGCGCACGGCGTCTCGGACAGCCCGACGGATTCGGCGAGCCGGGCGATCGGCAGGCGGCCGTCGCGTTGCACCGCGGCGAGGATCGCGCGGTCGGTTTTGTCGAGGTCGATCATATGGCGGAATCCTTGTTCTGATTTGTGAATTGTGGCGGATTCCCCTACGAATCGCCAATTCATCGCCAAAGATGGCCAATAATCCCTCCTCCTTCAACGGCAACATATCGTCATTGGAGGACGGGGGCAGATCATGATTTCCACGCATTTGCTGTTGATTTATCTTGCCGCGCTGGCGGCCATTTATGCGGTGCCGGGGCCCGACATGGCGCTCGTGCTGCAGACCAGCATCGGCCGCGGCGTGCGGCCGGGGATGGCGGCGGCGGCCGGCCTGTCGCTCGCGCGC
Organism: Burkholderia sp. BE12; assembly: GCF_002959955.1. NCBI lineage: Bacteria > Pseudomonadati > Pseudomonadota > Betaproteobacteria > Burkholderiales > Burkholderiaceae > Burkholderia > Burkholderia sp. BE12. The sequence goes on from NZ_PREY01000053.1 coordinate 14,785, forward strand.
ACCGCGCACGTGACGCTGTCGGCGTGCGGCGTCGCGGCGCTGATCCGCAGCGCGCCGTGGCTGTACGAGGTGATCCGCTACGGCGGCGCGCTCTATCTCGCGTATGTCGCGATCCAGGTGTTCCGCTCGCCGGTGTTCGCGCTCGGCGACGGCGATGGCGGCGCGGCGGCGGGCGAACTGCGGCAGTCGTTCGTGAAGGGGCTGCTGACCAATCTGCTGAACCCGAAGGCGCTGCTGTTCTGCTCGGTGCTGCTGCCGCAGTTCGTGCGGCCCGAGGCCGGACCGGTCGTCTGGCAGATGTTCGAGCTCGGCGCGCTGCTGGTGGCGGCCGGCGTGTGCTTCGACCTCGCGTGCGTGTTCGGCGCGTCGCGCATCGCGGCGTGGATGCGTGCGCATCCGCTGGCGCAGACGGTGCAGCGCTGGACCTTTTCCGCGGCGCTGATCGGTTTCGCACTGCGACTGTCGATGGACTGAGGGTGGCGGCCATTTGGCCGGTACTTGCCCGCCGCGCGGGTCGACCGACGTGGCGGCGGCCGTGCGAGAATCGACGCCGGCCGCGCGCGATGCTGGCCTGCACGCATGCGCGTTGCCGCAGAACGGCGTGCGCGCAAATCGTCTGACTGTTCTAAACTTCCTCTAACTTCGCGCGATCGCAAACGCGCCGTCGCGGACGCGCCGTCGCGAATCGACTGACCGAACGGAACCGTCTCCCTTAGGCTATGTCCGATTTCCTGGCTGTTCCGTGCAACGCGGTACCAAGGAGGGTCTGAACATGGCAAGGCATCTTCAAGCCGACCGTGAACCCCGTATCGTCGCCGAGTCCAAGTGTCTCGGCCAGTGCGATCCGGCAGAACGTATCCACGTCACGATCATGTTGCGGCGGCAGGAAGAAGGGCAACTCGAGGCATTGGTTCACCAGCTCGCCACCGGCGACGCGCACGCAAAACCGCTGTCGCGCGACGCATTCGCGCAGCGTTTCTCCGCCAATCCCGACGATATCCGCAAGACCGAGGATTTCGCGCATCGTCATCAACTGACGGTCGATCGCGTCGACCCGGTCGAAAGCGTCGTCGTGCTGTCCGGCACGATCGGGCAGTTCGAAACCGCCTTCAGCGTGAAGCTCGAGCGTTTCGAGCATCGGGCGATCGGTCAGTATCGCGGCCGCTCGGGCCCGATCGCGCTACCCGACGAGCTCGGCGATGCGGTGACGGCCGTGCTCGGCCTCGACAGCCGCCCGCAGGCGCGGCCGCACTTCCGGTTCCGCCCGCCGTTCAAGCCCGCGCGCGGCGCGGCGGCCGTCACGTTCACGCCGATCCAGCTTGCGTCGTTGTACGACTTTCCGGCCGGCGACGGCGCCGGGCAATGCATCGCGATCGTCGAGCTCGGCGGCGGCTATCGCGCGGCCGACATCCAGCAGTATTTCCGCGGGCTCGGGATCACGACGCCGCCCACGCTCGTCGACGTGAACGTCGGCACCGGCCGCAATGCGCCGACCGGCGAGCCGAACGGCCCGGACGGCGAAGTCGCGCTCGACATCGAAATCGCCGGCGCGATCGCACCGGCCGCGAAGCTTGCGATGTACTTCGCGCCGAACAGCGACGCGGGCTTCATCCAGGCCGTCAACGCGGCCGTCACCGACAAGACCAACCGGCCTTCCGTGATCTCGATCAGTTGGGGCGGCCCGGAAGCGATCTGGCAGGCGCAGTCGGCACACGCGTTCGACCGCGTGCTGCAGGCGGCCGCCGCGCAGGGCATCACCGTCTGCGCGGCGTCGGGCGACAGCGGCTCGGGCGACGGGCTGCAGGATGGCGCCGATCACGTCGATTTCCCCGCCTCGAGCCCGTACGTGCTCGGCTGCGGCGGCACGCAGCTCGACGCGCTGCCCGGGCAGGGCATTCGCAGCGAAGTCACGTGGAACGACGAGGCGTCCGGCGGCGGTGCGGGCGGCGGCGGCGTCAGTACGCTGTTCGACCTGCCGGCATGGCAGCAGGGGTTGGCCGTCGCGCACGCCGACGGCAGCAGCACGCCGCTCGCGAAGCGCGGCGTGCCGGACGTGGCCGGCGACGCGTCGCCGCAGACGGGCTACGAGGTGTCGGTCGCCGGCACCCCGGCGGTGATGGGCGGCACGAGCGCCGTCGCCCCGCTGTGGGCCGCGCTGATCGCGCGGATCAATGCGTCGGCCGGCGCATCGGCCGGCTGGATCAATCCAGTGTTGTACAAGAATCCGGGCGCGCTGCGCGACATCACGAAAGGATCGAACGGCACGTATGCAGCCGCGTCGGGCTGGGACGCGTGCACGGGCCTCGGCAGCCCGAACGGCGCGCAACTCGCCGCGATCCTCGCGCGTAAGCCGTCGAGCTGACGCGCCGGCGCATGTCTTTTCGTTCGACGCGGGTGGTCTGCCCGCGTCTTTTTTCACCTCCAGGAGCAGCACGATGGGCATCGATTCCGCATCTTCCGGCGGCGTGTATCCGCTGCATCACGGCGACCACAATTCGCATGGCGTGCCGCCGACCATCAACCCCGTCGCGCTGAGCCACGGCCGCGACCAGCCGTTCTTCGATCCGGTCGCGTACGGCAACGGCCCGGACGACTCGGTGACCGACACGACCGAGGCGGCCGCGATCACGCACCACACGATCCTGATCGACGGCAAGCGCATCGCGTACACGGCGACGGTCGGCCATCTCGTGACGGTCGATCCGAGCAGTTCGCAGCCGGCCGCCAAGATATTCTACGTTGCGTTCACGGCCGACGGCGCGAAGGAAGAAACGCGGCCCGTGACGTTCTTCTACAACGGCGGGCCGGGTTCGTCGTCGGTGTTCGTGCTGCTCGGCTCGTTCGCGCCGAAGCGCATCAAGACGTCGATGCCGGGTTTCACGCCGCCCGCGCCGTACCAGATCGAAGACAACCCGGACAGCATGATCGACCACAGCGACCTGGTGTTCATCAACCCGGTCGGCACCGGCTATTCGGCGGCCGTCGCGCCGAACAAGAACCGCGACTTCTGGGGCGTCGACCAGGATGCGAATTCGCTGAAGCAGTTCATCAAGCGCTACCTGACGAAGAACAACCGCTGGAATTCGCCGAAATACCTGTTCGGCGAATCGTACGGCACTGCGCGCAGCTGCGTGCTCGCGTACAAGCTGCACGAGGATGGCGTCGACCTGAACGGCGTCACGCTGCAATCGTCGATCCTCGATTACCGGCAGGCCGGCAACCCGGTCGGCGCGCTGCCGACCGCCGCGGCCGACGCGTGGTATCACAAGAAACTCGGCATCAAGCCGCCGCCGAGCGATCTCGGCGCGTTCATCGAGGAAGTCGCGCAGTTCGCGCGCACCGACTACCTGGCCGCGCTGCGCGCGGCGCCGCACGCGAACCCGGCCACCGTGCAGAAGCTGTCGCAATACACGGGCATCGATACGGCGACGCTGCAATCGTGGGGGCTCGATATCGCGGGCTACGACGCGCGCGGCAACTCGGTGTTCCTGACGACGCTGCTGCATGCGCAAGGGCTCGCGCTCGGTTCGTACGACGGCCGCGTGACCGGGATCTCGTCGGGCATCGCCGGCAAGATCGATCCGAATTCGGGCGGCAACGATCCGACGATGACGGCCGTGACGGGCGTCTATACGGCGATGTGGAACAGCTACCTGAACGAGCAATTGAAGTTCACGTCGAATTCCGCGTTCACGGACCTGAACGACCAGGCGTTCCAGAACTGGGATTTCAGCCACATCGACCCGACCGGCGCGCAGCAGGGCCTCGATGCGAAGGGGAACGTGATCCTCTACACGGCCGGCGACCTCGCCGCGGTGATGGCGCTGAACGTCGACCTGAAGGTGCTGTCGGCGAACGGCCTCTACGACTTCGTCACGCCGTTCTACCAGACCGTGATCGATCTGCAGCAGATGCCGCTGGAGGATCAGAAGGTGCGGCAGAACCTGTCCGCGCGGTTCTATCCGTCGGGGCACATGGTGTATCTCGACGGCGGCTCGCGCACCGCGCTCAAGCGCGATCTCGCGACGATGTACGACGCGACGGTCAGCGATACGGGCGCGCGGATGCGGATTCGTGCGCTGCAGGCGAAGAAGACGGGCGGGCACGCATAGCGTCGCCCGTCGCGTGGGGCCCGCGCGCAGCCATGACGGTGCGCGCGGCGAGCTGCCGGTAGCGGGGCGGTGGGCTTAGGCGGTCGGCCAGTCGAACATCGTGTACGGCAGTGCACGCTTGTGACGCGAGCCGTCGTAGAAGCGCAGCACCGTTTCGTAGACGCGGTCGGCGACCGGTTTACCTTCGAGGAAATCGTCGATCTCGTCGTAGGTCACGCCATACGCGTGCTCGTCGGGGCGCAGCGGGCGCAGCTCCTCGAGGTCGGCCGTCGGCACCTTCATCACGATCAGCTCCTCGCCGCCGAGCGCACGTGCCACCCCGCGTACGCGACGCTTGCTCAGGCCCGCGAGCGGCAGGATGTCCGCGCCGCCGTCGCCGAACTTCGTGAAGAAACCCATCAGCGATTCGGCCGCGTGATCGGTGCCGATCACGAGGCCGCGCCGCGCGCCGGCCACCGCGTACTGCGCGATCATGCGCTCGCGCGCCTTGATGTTGCCGTGCACGAAATCCTGCTGCGCGGGGGTTTCGAACGCGTGGCCGGACGCGACCAGCGAACGGAGCATCGCATCGGCGGCCGGCTTCACGTCGACCGTGAGCACCTCGTCCGCGCGCACGAACGCCAGCGCGCGCTGCGCATCGTCTTCGTCGTTCTGCACGCCGTTCGGCAAGCGCATCGCGATGAAGCGCGCATCGTAGCCGTCGGCGCGCAGGCGCTCGACCGACAGTTGCGCGAGCCGGCCCGCCGTCGATGAGTCGACGCCGCCGCTGATGCCGAGCACGTAGGTCCGCAGGCCGGTCGAACGAAGGTACTGCGCGAGGAAATCGACGCGGCGATCGATTTCGGCTTCGGCGTCGAAGTGCGGGGCGACGTTCAGTTCGGCAATGATCGCGCGTTGGCGGCTGGCGTAATCGGCGGATGTCATGAAGGAAGTTCCGGAACGAAATGCAAGGCGGACATCATAAGCGCATTCGCGGCGGGTTGCCGCGCCGGGCGTGCGATCCGGCCGTGTTGCGTTGCTTCGGCGAGACGCGCTGCGTCGCCGTGGTGCACGGTGCGCCGGGCGGGTGCGAGACGGGCGTCCGCGAGGCCCGCCTCGATGAGCTTGCCGGCACACGTCGGCGCGGCCGCACGATCGCGCGCATGTACGCCCGCGTCAGCGCCGCGCGAGCACGACGCCCACCAGCGCGAGCGCGAAGCCGGCGAGCTGGATCGTCGCGAGCGTTTCGCCGAACAGCCCGTAACCCTGCAGCGCGGCCAGCGGCGGCGCGAGAAACAGCAGCGACGTCGCGCGCGCCGCATTGCCGCGCCGCAGCATCCACATCAGCATCGTGACCGCGCCGCCGGACAGGAACACGATGCCCCACACGAGCGATACCCACAACGCCGGCGCGCCGATCCAGCGGGTTTCATGGAGCAGCACGACGAAGACGGCCGCGACGATCGCCGCGCCGAAGTTCTGCACGGCGACTGCCGTGCGTAGATCGCTCTGCGCGAGCTTGCCTTTCTGATACAGCGAGCCGGCGGTGATCGACCCGACCGCCAGAACCGATACGGTGACGACGAGCCAAGCAGGCGCGGCGCCCGGCGGCGGTGCGACGCCGCCCGTGACTTTCGGCGCGAGCACGAGCGCGACGCCGGCCAGCCCGAGCGCCATCCCGAGCCAGCCGCGCGCGGGCAGGCGTTCGTTGAACAGCGGGACCGCGAGCACGGCGGTGGCAAGCGGCTGCAGCGCGCCGAGCAGCGCCATCACGCCCGCATTCAACCCTTGCGCGACGGCCCAGTAGCTCGCACCGAGATAGACGCCTTGCAGCAGCGCACCGGCGATCAGGTGGCGCGGCCATTCGCGGCGGGCCGGCCACGGTGCGCGCGCGACGAGCGCCACCACGCCGAACAGCGCGGCCGTGCCCGCGAAGCGCGCGAGCAGGAACAGGTTCGGATCGGCGTAAGGCTTGATCGCCCGGGCAACGATGAAGCCGGTGGACCAGAGCGCGACGAAAGCGGCGGCGACGATCGAGGTAAGCATGCGTGACGGGCCGCGATGCGGCCGGACAGAACCGGGAAGTCGGCCAGTATCGGCCGAAGCGGCGCCGGCGTCTTGTCGAATCCTGCATTCATGCCACGCGGCGCGTGATCGTGCCGGCGGGAATCGCGCCGGTGTGCGGAGCGGCGGGGACGAGCGCCCGCCGCGCGGCGCTGCGCGGATGGACGCGCAGCAGCGACGCCGATCAGTCGATCGAGAACGTGTCGAGCGGCTGATTGGCGCGCGCGTCGGTCGCGAAACGCGCGGCGAGCTGTTCGTAGAGGCGGCGCGCTTCGTCGAGCGTCAGGTCGATCCAGTACGGATCGCCTGCCGCGTCGTTGAGACGTTCCGGCGGAAACTGGATTTCAATCACACTGCCTTTGCGATACATGGCGCGAGCCCCTTTGTCGGTCGGTCGTTCGGCGAAGCGCAAAGTGTAGCAACCGGCGCCGCGCGGATTCGCGCGCGCCGGACAATACAGAATTTCGCTTTCGGGAAACGCGCTCGACCGTTGCCCCGGCCGCCCTGCCGCATTACCCGGCGTAGTCAAATGGTCGTCAAACGTCCGTAATACAATGGCCGGCTTACCCATTACCAGTCGCCTCGGGCGCACACGCGATGCTGGCGGAACAACGTCATCAATACATCCTGTCGGAGCTCGGGCGCTCGGGCGCGCTGTCGGTCGCGGAACTCGTGCGTTCGCTCGACGTGTCGCGCGAAACCGTGCGGCGCGACCTGAACGCGCTGGCCGCGCGCGGCCTGCTCGTGATGACGCATGGCGGCGCGCTGGCCGCGGATCGCCGCGAGCCGAGCCTGTCCGAGCGCGAAGCCGCGAACGCCGACGCGAAGCGCACGATCGGGCGGCGCGCGGCCGAATTCGTGCCCGACGATGCATCGGTGCTGATCGATTCGGGCAGCACACCGCATGCGGTCGCGCTGGCGCTCGCCGACCGGCACCGGCTGTCGATCTACACGAACGACTGGCGCACCGCGTTCGTGCTCGCGCGGCGCAACGGCAACCGCGTGACGCTGCTCGGCGGCGAGCTGTCCGACGACGAGGACGCCACGTTCGGTCTCGACACGATCCACCAGCTCGCGCAATACCACGTCGATTTCGCGTTCGTCGGCGCCGGCGGCATCACGCCCGACGGCGAATGCACCGACTACTCCCGGCTCGCGGCCGAAGTGCGCAGCCGGATGATCGCGGCGGCGGGCACGGCGATCATCGTCGCCGACCATTCGAAATTCGGCCGCGTGACGCCGGTGCGGATCAACGGCGCGGCCGCCGCCCGCTATCTGGTGACCGAGCGCGCGCCCGACAAGATCGTGCGCCGCGCGCTGACGGCGCGCGGGATCGAACTGCTCGTGTGCGACTGACGCGCGTCCGACATACAAGGTTCATCGAACGGTCATCGCGCGGGAAGAACCGTCGTCAAGACTGACCCATTCATTTCGACCGGCCGTCAGGCCAGGGAGCAACGAATGACCGTCAGCGTGCGCAGCTATCTTTCCCCCACCCTGGTCCTGCTGGCTTTCGACTGGCCCGATGCGGCGTCGCGGTCCGATTTCCTCGGCTTCGCGATCCGGCGCACGCCGGGCTTCTGGTCGGCCGACGGCAAGACGCGTGCGCCGGACAGCTGGCTGCCCAATCGCCTGACGTTCGACGGCCCGGCCGCCGACACGCAGGGCGATGCGCCGACCGATCAGGCGCCGATTCAGAAATTCATGTGGTGGGACGCGCGCATCGATCCGCAGGACCGCGGTGCGTCGTTCCGCTACGACGTCTATCCGGTCGTCGGTACGCCGGCGAACCTGCAGGTGCTCGACGCGGAAGCCGGCGTGTGCGACGTCGTGCTGCCCGCGCACATCGAGGACGGCATCGGCACGTGGTTCAACCGCGCGGTGGTCAGCTCGCAGGCGTTCGCGAAGCAGGTCGCGGCGCTGGGCCTCGCACCGAATGCGGCGCCGAGCGCTGCGCAGGCGCTGAAATTGCGCACGTGGCTCGCGAACGACATGGAGCAGGTGTTCGCGGAGATGCTCGATCCTGCGTCGCGCGCGGTATCGGCCGTCTATCACCTGACCGACACGCTGTGGGCGCTGCCCGCGTTCGAGGCGTTCGGCCGCCAGCACGGCGAGGCGTCGCTCGCGATCGTCTACGACGCGCACACGACGGCGCGCAAGGGCAAGCCGCCGCTGCCGTCGCCGAACCAGCCGGCGGTCGACGCGTTGCAAGGGCTCGCGACGCTCGCGCCGCGCGACAAGACGCACATCATGCACGACAAGTTCATCGTGACCGATGCGCCGTCCGCCGCAGCGCCCGCGCGCGTGCTGACCGGTTCCGCGAACTTCACGACCGAGGGGCTGACCGAGCAGGCCAACGTGCTGCACGCGTTCGACTCGCCCGCGCTCGCCGCGCTGTACAACGATCGCGCGCACGCGCTGGCCGGGAATCCGTCGATTGCGGAGACCGCCCGGCTGTCGTCGGGCTGGTCGGCGCCGATGACGATCGGCAGCGCGCAGGTGCGCGTCGCGTACTCGCCGGAGCCGTCGGGGCAGCGTACCGAGATCGATACGATCGTCGCCGCGATCGGGGCCGCGAAGCATTCGGTGTCGTTCTGCCTGTTCATGCCGACCGACGCGGCGCTGCGCGATGCGTGTTTCGCGGCCGGCGATCGCGGGCTGATGATGTTCGGCCTCGTCAACCGGATCAACGCGAGCAGCGCGACGAAGGCCGATGCCGCGCAGCAGGGTGGCCAGTCGCTGGATGCGGCGACGCTCGCGAACCTCGAGCTGTACCACCGCCGCCGCGACAACCACGACGTGATCGACGCGTCGTATTTTTCGCCGGCTACCGTGCCGCAAGGCTTCGAGCCGGAGCTGCGGCTTTTCCCGGGCGAACCGGCGCCGGCCTTTCCGCCCGTCGTGATCCATCACAAGTTCATCGTGATCGATGCGGAAGGCGCGAATCCGGTCGTCTATACGGGTTCGGCGAACATGAGCCGCAATTCCGAGCAGTACAACGACGAGAACCTGCTCGAGATCCGCGACAAGCGGATCGCGGCGATCTATCTCGCGGAATTCCTGCGGCTTTACGAGCACTATCGCGCACGCGCATTGGCGATCAATGCGAAGCAGCGCGGCACGGGCGCGCATGCGCGGCTCGCGCTGGCGCCCGATTCGAGCTGGGCGAAGAAGTATTACGTGGCGGGGAGCCCCGAACAGAAGGCGCGGATCGCGCTGGCGTCGACCGCGCCGACGGACTGATGCGCTGACGTGCTGAAGTGCGAAGGGGCGCGGACGTGTCGCGCCCCGGCCGGCTGTGGGCGCCGCTTACGCGGCGACGTAGCGCAGCACCGCGTCGGCGATCGTGTCGCGATGCCGCGCGCGCAGGCGCGGCGCCGACGGATCGCGGCCGAACGCGGCACCGAACGTGTAGCGGTTCGACACGCGATGGAAGCAGAACGAGCTGATCAGCAGGTGCAGGTCGAACGCGTCGATGTCCTGGCGGAACGCGCCGCTGGCCGCGCCGCGCTCGAGCAGTTCCTCGAGCGTCTTGATGATGCTGACGTTGCGGTTCTTGAACGACTTGAGCTGTTCGAGATATTTCGCGCCGTGGATGTTCTCGATCGACACCAGGCGGACGAAATCGCGATGCTTGTCGTGATAGTCGAACGTGAATTCGACGAGACGGCGCATGCCTTCGCGCGGCTCCATGTCGCCGACGTGCAGTTCCTGCTCGAGCGCGCGGATGTCGCCGTACACCTTCTCCAGCACGGCCTCGTACAGGCCTTCCTTGCTTTCGAAGTAGTAGTAGAGCATCCGCTTCGTCGTGTTCGTCCGCTCCGCGATCGCGTCGACGCGCGCACCGGCGAGGCCCATCGCGGAGAATTCCTGCGTGGCGACATCGAGGATGTTGCGCTTGGTTTGCTCGGGATCGTATTTACGCCGCGCATCGGACGCAAGCGCGCGGGTGTCGGACGTGGCGGCCTTGCTTCCTGCTTTCATGTGGCTTTGTTGTGGTTCGCGGCGGCTTGGAAAAGGCATTCTAGCATGTGGGAAATGCCCGCCCGGCCGACCTCCTGCTCTAATCGGCAAGGCCGTCGCGGGCGCTCAGCGGCGGCAGGATGCGAGCGCGTCGCGGGCCTGGTACGCCGTATACGTGAGCTGCGCGGCGGCGAGGCCGGCCAGGCCGAACGTGCGCGTGAGCCCGAACGCGGCGAAGCCGTCCGGCACCGGCCGGCCTTCGGCCAGCGCGGCGGCGAGCGCCTCGCCGGCCACCGTGGTCGGCGCCATCCCGTGGCCGCCGAAAGCGATCGCGTGCCACACGCCGTCCGCGTCGCGGCCGATCTGCGGCATCTTGTGCCGCGCGTAGCTCATCAGCCCGCCCCACGCGTAGTCGACCTTCACGCCTTCCAGTTGCGGATACACGCGCAGCAGGTCGCGCCGCAACAGGCGCGCGATCGCATCGGGGCCGCGGTCGAGCACGGAGATCCGGCCGCCCCACAGGATCCGCGTGTCCTTCAGCGGACGGTAGTAGTCGAACGCGAAACGCGTGTCGTAGATCGCGTACGGTGCGTCGATCGCATCGGGCAGGCGCGTGCCGAGCGGTTCGGTCGCGATCACGTAGGTCGCGATCGGCAGCACCGCGCGCTCGATGCGCGGCGACACGCCGCGCGCGTAGCCGCCGCCGGCGAACACGACGTCCTGTGCGCGCACCGCGCCCTGCGCCGTGCGCACGACGTACCCTGCGCCGTCGCGCGCGATGCCCAGCGCGGCCGAACGCTCGTACACGCGCGCCCCGCCGCGCGATGCGGCCGCCGCGACGCCGAGCACGTACTTGAGCGGGTGGAAGTGGAACGCGTTCGGCTCGAACAGGCCGCCGTAATAGCGCTGCGTCTTCAGCCGTTCGCGCAGCGCGCCGGTCGGGACAGGTTCCCAGTCGACGTCGAGTTCGTTTTTCATCAGCGTGCGCACACCGTCGAGCCGCGACGGATCGTCAAACCAGTTCGCGAGCATCACGCCCTCGTCGACGATGTCGCAGTCGATCCCGTAGCGCGCGATGCGCGCGCGGATCAGCTCGACTGCATCGACTGTGAGCCGGTACAGCCGGCGTCCTTCGTCGCGGCCGAGCGTGCGCAGCAGGTCGGCGTTGTCGAGACTGTAACCGCCGAACACGAAGCCGCCGTTGCGGCCCGACGCGCCGAAGCCGACCCGTTCGCTGTCGAGCACGACGACGTCATGCACGCCGCGCTCGACGAGGCCGAGCGCCGTGCACAGGCCGGCAAGGCCGCCGCCGACGATGCAGACCTGCGTGTCGATCGTGCCGGTCAGTTGCGGGTAGGGCTGGCGGGTAACGGTGGCTTCGTAGAAATTCTGCATGCGTTTTCGGTGATTCGTGACGGCGGAAAAACGGACGGCGCGCGTCGATCTTGCCTGAACGCGCGCGCCGCGTCGAATGGGGTTTTCAGCGCGGCGGCCGCCGCGATCGGGCGGCCGCCGGCGCGTTACCGGGCTTCAGGCGCCCGGCGTCGGGTTGACCGGACGGGCGACGTAGGCCGGATAGCCGGCGTCGGCCTTTTCGGTGGCGTCGGGCGTGGCGTTACGGTCGATCCACGGCGCGATTTCCATGTCCTCGTAGCGCACCAGGCGGCATTTACGCACCAGCGCGTAGCCGACCCAGATCGCGAGGAAGAACGGCAGGCCGATGTAGGTCGCGGCGACGCCCGTCCAGTCGATCTTGTCGGCGAGGAACGCGCGGTAGTCCTGGCCGAGCGCGACGACCGCGCACAGCGCGAACGCGAACAGCGGTCCGAACGGGAACCACTTCGACCGGTACGGCAACTGGTCGAGCCGGTAGCCCTGTTTCAGGAAGCCCTTGCGGAACCGGTAGTGGCTGACCGCGATGCCGAGCCACGTGATGAAGCCAGCCATGCCCGACGTGTTCAGCAGCCACAGGTACACGGTCTTGTCGCCGTACAGCGACGTGAGGAAGCACAGCGCGCCGACGGCGGTGGTCGCATACAGCGCGTTGCGCGGCACGCCGCCGGGCGACAGCTTCGCAAACAGCTTCGGCGCGCGGCCTTCGACCGCGAGGTTGTAGAGCATGCGAGTCGACGCATACATGCCCGAATTGCCGGCCGACAGCACGGCCGTCAGGATCACCGCGTTCATCACGCCGGCCGCGAAGGCGAGGCCCGCGTGGCGGAACACCAGCGTGAACGGGCTCACGCCGATATCGGTCACGTCGCTCTTCAGCAGGCTCGGATCGGTGTACGGCACCAGCACGCCGATCACGAAGATCGCGAATACGTAGAACAGCAGGATGCGCCAGAAGATCTGCTTCACCGCGCGCGGAATCGTCGTGCGCGGGTTTTCCGATTCGCCGGCCGCGACGCCGATCATCTCGGTGCCCTGGAACGAGAAGCCCGCGATCATCGCGACCCCGAGCATCGTCGCCCAGCCGCCGACGAACGGCGCGTCGCCGATCGTGAAGTTGCCCCAGCCGGCGCTCGGGCCGCCCTGCATGATCCCGAAGATCATCAGCAGGCCGACGCCGACGAACGCGAGCACCGTCAGCACCTTGATCAGCGCGAACCAGTATTCGGCTTCGCCGAAACCGCGCACCGACAGCGCGTTGAGCGCGAAGATCAGCGTGAGGAACAGCGCGCTCCACCAGACGCCCGGCACGTGTGGGAACCAGTAATTCATCACGAGCTGCGCGGCGACGAGCTCCACCGCCAGCGTCACGGCCCAGCTGTACCAGTAGTTCCAGCCGAGCGCGAAGCCGAAGCCTTCGTCGACGAACTTCGCGCCGTAGGTCGCGAACGAGCCCGACACCGGCATGAACGCCGCCATTTCGCCGAGGCTCGTCATCAGGAAATAGACCATCAGGCCGATCACCATGTACGCGAGCATCGCGCCGCCTGGGCCGGCCTGCGAGATCGATGCGCCGGATGCGACGAACAGGCCCGTGCCGATCGAGCCGCCGATCGCGATCATCCGTAGATGACGGGCCTGCAACGCGCGGTGGAGGGACGGCTTCGCGGGCGGCGAGCCGGACGGGCGGGACG
>NZ_PREY01000054.1:0-27314 GCF_002959955.1 Burkholderia sp. BE12
GTATTGCCGGACATGATGGAACCGCCCAAAGAGAAATGGGCAAACCGATGCGCTGCCGGGGCCGCAGGCAGGTCGATCGTTTGCCGGTCGAGAAAAGAGGTAAACCGCTATTATGCCAGCCGTCCCGTGCCACGCGTGTCGCCATCCGAAGCGATGCGCCAGCATCCATCGGAGGAGTCACTTCATGCGCACCGAACGCAACTACGTGAATGGCCGTTTCGTCGCCCCGGAAAGCGACACGTTCATCGTCGTCCACAACCCCGCCACCGAAGTGCCGTTCGCGCGCGTGCCGGCCGCGACGCCGGCCGACGCGCTCGCCGCCGTCGATGCCGCGGCGGCCGCGCAAAAGGCGTGGCGCACGTTGCCGAGCGCCGAGCGCGCCGCGTACCTGCACCGCTTCGCCGACGCGCTGACCGCACGCGCGCCCGAGATCGGCGAGGCGCTCGCGCAGGAATCCGGAAAGAGCGTCGAGGACGCATCGAACGAAGCCGTCTACGCCGGGCAGATCACGCGTTACCACGCCGAATGGGCGCGCCGGATCGAGGGCGAGATCATTCCGAGCGATACGCCCGACGAGAACCTGTTCCTGCAGCGCGAGCCGATCGGCGTCGTCGCATGCCTGATCCCATTCAACTATCCCGTGTACACGCTGCTGCGCAAGATCGCGCCCGCGCTGATCGCCGGCAACACCGTGGTCGTGCGGCCGAGCAACCACACGCCGATGTCGGCGTTCGAGATCGCGAAGGCCGTCGACGAGGCGGGCTTCCCGCCGGGCGTCGTCAACATCCTGACGATGGACCATGCGACGGCCGAAGCGCTGTGCACGCATCCGGCGGTCGGGATGATCACGCTGACCGGCAGCGTGAACGCGGGCCGCAAGGTGCTCGACTACTGCAAGGCGAACATCGCGAAGCCGTCGCTCGAACTCGGCGGCAAGACGCCCGCGATCATCGAGCCCGACGCCGATCTCGAACGCGCGGCCGCCGCGCTCGTCGCATCGAAGACGACGCATTGCGGCCAGCTGTGCACGGCGATCGAACGCGTGTACGTGCACGGCAGCGTGCACGACCGCTTCGTCGCGTTGCTGAAGGACAAGATGGCTGCCGTGCGCAGCGGCGACCGCGCGGAAGACGCCACGCGGATGGGCCCGCTCGTCAGCGCGGCAGCGCGCGCGCACATCCACGGGATGGTCGAACGCGCGGTCGCGGCAGGTGCGACGCTCGAAACCGGCGGCACGATTCCCGACGGGCCCGGTTTCTTCTACCCGGCCACGCTGCTGACGAATTGCCGGCAGGACATGGAGATCGTGCAGGAGGAAACCTTCGGCCCGGTCATGCCGGTGCTGCGCTACACGACGATCGACGAGGCCATCGGCTTCGCGAACGATCACCAGTTCGGGCTGTCGTCGGTGCTCTACACCGAGCGCTACCGCACCGCGATGACCGTCGCGAACGCGATCGAGGCGGGCGAACTGTACGTGAACCGCACGCCGGCCGATCCGTATCAGGGCTTCCACGCCGGCTGGAAGCGCTCGGGCCTCGGCGGCGACGACGGCAAGCACGGAATGCTCGAATTCACGCAGACGCGCCTCGTCGTCATGAAGTACTGACGCAGCAAGGCCGACGCACCGTTTCCGGCGCGCGCACCCCGACACCACGCCGCGCGCGCCGCCCCTGATCCGATCAAACACAAAACAAATCTGCAGACTTCCGAACCACGGAAGTCTGATGGAGGAAGACATCATGCCGACCCAACCGTCGACACCCGCCGCGTCGCTCGCGTTGCACGACGACGCCCACGCGTCGCCGCATTCGCGCTCGCAACGCTACCTGCAACTGCTGCTGCTCGTGATTGCCGCGGGCGCGATCTATCCGATGCTGTATCTGCGGCAGGTGTACCAGCCGACGATGCTGCAGTTCTTCCGGATCGACGACGTGCAACTCGGCTACCTGTACTCGTCGCTCGGCACGATCTTTCTCGTCAGCTACCTGCCGAGCGGCTGGATCGCCGACCGCCTGTCGCCGCGCTGGCTGATCTGCTTCTCGCTGCTCGCGACGGGCGCGCTCGGGCTGGTCTACGCGACCGGGCCGTCGTTCAACACGCTCGTGCTGATCTTCGCCGGCTGGGGGCTGACGACCGGCCTCACGTTCTGGGCGGCCGTGATCAAGCGCGTGAACATGATCGCGGGCCGCGACGAACAGGGCCGCTTCTTCGGCCTGCTCGACGGCGGCCGCGGGCTCGTCGAGGCGCTGCTCGCGACGATCGCGATCACGCTGTTCGCATACGTGACGCAAACGCACGGCGGCACCGACGCGGCCGGCTTCAAGCTCGTGGTGCACCTGTACGCGTTCTGCTGCATCGCGCTCGGCGTGGTGCTCGCGCTGGTGAAGGATCCGGCGCGCGCGGACGGCCGCGCGGCCGCCATCAAGCGCGCCAAGGGCAACGTCCTGAGCGATCTGAAAACGCTCGCGGCGATCCCCGAGCTGTGGCTCGTCGCCGCGATCGTGTTCTGCGGCTATCAGGTGTTCTGGGCGACCTACAGCTTCTCGGCGTACCTGCACGAAGGCAATTTCGGGCTCAGCGCGACGGCGGCCGGCTTCATCACGACGCTCAAGCTGTGGATGCGCCCCGTCGGCGGCATCGGCGGCGGCTTCCTCGGCGACCGCGTGTCGAAAGTGTCCGTGCTGTTCTGGGCGCTCGTGCTCGCCGCGCTGTCGCTGGTCGGGCTGATCGCGGCGCCCGCGCACAGCCCGCAGGCGATGCTCGTCGTGCTCGTGCTGTTCATCGGCATCCTCACGTACGCGATCCGCGGCCTGTACTGGTCGCTGCTCGACGACTGCAAGGTGCCGACGCATTGCGCGGGCCTCGCGATCGGCCTGATCTCGGTGCTCGGCTATTCGCCCGACGTGTTCGTGCCGCTGATCAACGGCTACGTGACTCAGACCTGGCCGGGCGCGCACGGCTACCAGCTCTATTTCGGCTATATCGCGGCCGTGGCGCTCTGCGGAGCGGGCGCCGCCGCGTTCCTCAAAATCCGCCTCAACCGCATCCAGGAGTCCGCATGAAGATCGTTTCGCTCGAAACCCATATCGTCGCCGTGCCGCCGCCGCACATCGGCGGGATGTACTGGATCTTCGTGAAACTGAAGACCGACGACGGCATCGAAGGCGTCGGCGAGATCTATTCGGCGACGTTCCACCCGAAGGCGATGGGCCCGATCATCGACGACGTGTTCGACCGCTACCTGCTGAACCACGACCCGCACCACGTCGAGCGGCTGTTCCGCCAGGCGTATTCGAGCGGCTTCACGCAGCGGCCGGACCTGACGATGATGGGCGTCGTCAGCGGCCTCGAGATGGCGTGCTGGGACATCATCGGCAAGGCCGCCGGCAAGCCCGTGTACGAACTGCTCGGCGGCAGGATCCACGAGCGGCTGCGCTCGTACACGTATCTGTATCCGAAGAACGCGCACGGCGAATACGACTACGACGATCCCGACCTTGCCGCCGAATGCGCGGCCGAGAACGTGAAGCTCGGCTTCACGGCCGTCAAGTTCGACCCGGCCGGCCCGTACACCGCCTATTCCGGCCACCAGCTGTCGCTCGAAGTCCTCGACCGCTGCGAACTGTTCTGCCGGCGCGTACGCGAAGCCGTCGGCAGCAAGGCCGACCTGCTGTTCGGCACGCACGGGCAGATGGTGCCGTCGTCGGCGATCCGGCTCGCGAAGCGGCTCGAAAAGTACGACCCGCTGTGGTTCGAGGAGCCCGTGCCGCCCGGGCAGGAAGAAGCGATCGCCGAAGTCGCGAAGCACACGTCGATTCCGATCGCGACCGGCGAGCGCCTGACGACCAAGTACGAATTCCACAAGTTGCTGCAGGCGGGCGGCGCATCGATCCTGCAACTGAACGTCGCGCGCGTGGGCGGCCTGCTCGAAGCGAAGAAGATCGCGACGCTCGCCGAAGTGCACTACGCGCAGATCGCGCCGCACCTGTACAACGGGCCGGTGGGAGCGGCCGCGAGCATCCAGCTCGCGACCTGCACGCCGAACTTCCTGATCCAGGAAAGCATCATGACGTGGGGCGGTTTCCATTCGGAAGTCCTGAAGACGCCGATCCGCTGGGAAGACGGCTACATCGTTCCGTCGAACGAGCCGGGCCTCGGGATCGAACTGAACATGGACGTCGTGAAGCGCCACACACCGTACACGGGCGAGCGACTTCACCTGCAGATGGGGGAGCAGCCCGTCGACGTGAAGGATCTCGCCCCCGCGAAGGGCTGAGCGCAAAGGACGCGACATGACCTACGACTACATCATCGTCGGCGCGGGCTCGGCCGGCTGCATCCTTGCGAATCGCCTGAGCGCATCGGGCCGGCACTCGGTGCTGCTGCTGGAGGCGGGCGAGCGCGACGCGTCGTTCTGGTTCAAGGTACCGGTCGGCTTCACGAAGACCTACTACAACCGCCGCTATAACTGGATGTACTACAGCGAGCCCGAAGCGCAGCTCGCCGGGCGCAAGCTGTACTGCCCGCGCGGCAAGGTGGTCGGCGGATCGGGCTCGATCAACGCGATGGTTTACGTGCGCGGCCAGCGCAGCGACTACGACGACTGGGCGAAGGCCGGCAATCCGGGCTGGGCATACGACGACGTGCTGCCGTACTTCCGCAAGCTCGAAACCCACGCGGCCGGCACGACCGATCCGCAGCATCACGGCGCGACGGGGCCGATCCACATCACGTCGATGAGGGCCGACGTGCATCCGATCGTCCACGAGTTCCTGAAGGGCTGCGGGCAACTGAACCTGCCGCGCACCGACGATTTCAACGGCGCGCAGTTCGAAGGCGCGGGCATCTACGACCTGAACACGAAGCACGGCGAGCGCTGCTCGAGCAGCTTTGCGTACCTGCGGCCCGCGCTGGGTCGTCCGAACCTCACGCTGCGCTCGGGCGTCCTCGTGCAGCGCGTAACGTTCGACGGCACGCGTGCAACCGGCGTGGTCGTCGCGGGCGAGCACGGCGACGAAACGCTCGTCGCCGCGCGCGAGGTGATTCTCGCCGCCGGCGCGGTCGATACGCCGAAGCTGCTGCAACTGTCGGGCGTCGGCGATCCGGCGCTGCTCGCGCGGCATCGCGTGCCGCTCGTGCATGCGTTGCCGGCGGTCGGCCGCAACCTGCAGGATCACTTGTGCGTGAGCTTCTACTTCAAGGCGAACCGGCCGACGCTGAACGACGAGATGGGCACGCTGCTCGGCAAGATGAAGATCGGGCTGCGCTACCTGCTGACGAAGCGCGGCCCGCTCGCGATGAGCGTGAACCAGGCCGGCGGTTTCTTCCGCGGCTCGGACGACGCGCACGAACCGAACCTGCAGCTCTACTTCAACCCGTTGTCGTACCGGATCCCGAAGAGCGACCGCGCGAGCATCAAGCCCGAGCCGTATTCAGGCTTCCTGATCGCGTTCAACCCGTGCCGGCCGACGAGCCGCGGCACGATCGAGATCGCGTCGAACCGCGCGGAGGATGCCGCGAAGATCCACATCAACGCGCTGACCACGCGGAAGGATCTCGAAGAAGCCGTGCAGGGCAGCAAGGTGATCCGTGCGCTGATGCGCGCGCCGGCGTTGAAATCGATGACCGTCGAGGAAATTTCGCCGGGCCCGCAAGTCGATTCCGATGAAGCGATGCTGCAATACTTCCGCGAGCAGTCGGGTTCGATCTACCACCTGTGCGGCTCGTGCGCGATGGGGCTCGACGCGGCGACATCCGTCGTCGATGCGTCGCTGCGCGTGCACGGGCTGCAGGCGCTGCGGATCGTCGATGCGTCGGTGTTTCCGAACATCACGTCGGGCAACATCAACGCGCCGACGATGATGGTCGCGGAGAAAGGCGCGGATTTGATCCTGGCGGATGCGTTGCGCGGCGAGATGGCTGCTGGCGCGCAGGCAGGCGAACGGGAACCCGTCGCGCACTGACGCGACAGCGGCAAGCGAAAAAAAGGGCGCAACGACGAAAGACGGCGCACCGCTCACCGCGGTGCGCCGTCTTTCGTTCGGCGCGGCACCGGCGCGTCGCCGAACACCCGCACGATGTGGTCGATCATCGCGCTCATGCGCGCGGTATGCCGCAAATCCTTGTGCGTCACCATCCAGACTTCGTAGGGGCGTGCACCGGTACATGCCGGCCACACGCGCACCAGCCCGTCGCGCTCCGCGATCGGCACCGGCAGCTCGGCGAGCCCGAGCCCGGCGCGGGCCGCGGCACGCAGCATCAGGTTCGAATTCAGCCCCGACACGATCCGCCCCGCGCGGACCGGCTCGCCGACCATCATGAGCGTTCCGTGCATCTGCAGGTGCGGCAGGAAGCACACGACGTCGTGCCCGTCGAAGCCGGTACCGGGCACCGGCTCGCCGTGCCGCTCCAGATAGTCCGCCGACGCGTATAGCCCGGTCGGCCAGGCGGCCAGCCGGCGCGTGAGCAGATCGGGATTGTCGGGCTTGATCGTCCGGATCGCGATGTCGGCCTCGCGCTTCGAGAGGTTCTCCACTTGTGTCGACGTGTTGAGCAGCACGCGCACGTCCGGATGCTCGTCGTGCAGGTTGCGGATCGCCCCCATCACGAATTCGATCCCGATCGTATCGGTCGTCGTCACGCGCACGTCGCCCGCGAGGCGCCGGTCGACGCCCTGGGTCTGCCGCACGAGATCGATCGCCGATTGCTCCATCTTCTCCGCGTTGCGCAGCGCCACCTCGCCCACCGCGGTCGGCACGTACCCGACGGACGTGCGCAGAAACAGCGTAGCGCCGAGCGCGCGCTCGAGCGCCGCGAGCCGCCTGCCGACCGTCGCCTGGTCGAGCCCGACAACCCGCGCGGCACCACGCAGGCTGCGTTCACGGTAGATGGCAAGAAATATCCGGGTGTCGTCCCAGTTCATCGTCGCTCTCGGTATGTGATGCAAATTTGCATCTGTGGTCCTGAAAATCGCTGCGCGAATTCATCACCCCGCAAGCCTATACTTTTTTCACCGACCACTCACCTACCTGTTGCGAGGCAAACATGTCCGATACACGCTCCCCCCTTCCCGCCGACATGGCGGCAGTCGAAATCACCCGCCCCGGCGGCCCCGAGGTACTGGCAACGGCGCGGCGCGCCGTGCCGCGGCCAAACGCCGACGAAGTGCTGATCCGGATCCACGCCGCCGGCGTGAACGGCCCGGACGTGCTGCAACGCAAGGGGTTCTACAGCCCGCCGCCCGGCGCGTCCGACATCCCGGGCCTCGAGATCGCGGGCGAGGTCGTCGCAACCGGCGAGGCCGTGCGCGGCTTCGCCCCGGGGGATCTGGTCGCCGCGCTGGTGACGGGCGGCGGTTATGCGGAATACGCGGTCGCCAATCATCTCGCGACGATGAAGCTGCCGCCCGGCCTCGACATGCTCGAAGCCGCGGCGATGCCGGAAACGTTCATGACGGTCTGGCTGAACCTGATTCAGCGCGGGCGGCTGCAGGCCGGCGAATCGGTGCTGATCCATGGCGGCGCGTCGGGTATCGGCACCGCCGCGACGATGATCGCGAAGGCGATGGGCGCATCGACCGTCATCACGACGGTCGGCTCGGAAGCGCATCGCGCCGCGAGCCTGCGGCTCGGCGCGGATCACGCGGTCCACTACCGCGAGCAGGATTTCGTCGCGGAAGTCGACGCGATCACCGCCGGCCGCGGCGTGGACGTGATCCTCGACATCATCGCGGGCGACTACGTGGCACGCAATTACCAGGCCGCGGCGATGAACGGCCGCATCCTGCAGGTCAGCGCGCTCAACGGGCCGGCGAAGGAACTCGACGTGTGGCCGATGATGACCAAGCGCCTCACGCACATCGGTTCGACGCTGCGCTCGCGCTCGCCCGAGGAGAAGGGCGCGATCATCGCCGAACTCGAACGCGACCTGTGGCCGCACGTCGCGGCCGGCACGGTCAGGCCGCAGGTGTTTCAAGCCTTCGCGCTCGACGACGCACGCGATGCGCACGTGCTGATCGATTCCGGCGTCCACATCGGCAAGATCGTGCTGACGACGGCCGCGCACCGCGCGGCCTGAGCAAGGCGACGCGTCAGTTCACGCTCGTGCGCTTCTCCACGAACCGTCTCACGTAATCGTCGGCCGGCCGCGACAAAATATCGTCCGGCGTCCCGACCTGCACGAGCGTGCCGTCGCGCAGGATCGCGATCCGGTCGCCGATGCGCAACGCCTCGTCGAGATCGTGCGTGATGAACACGATCGTCTTGGAAAGCGTCGCCTGCAGTTCGAGCAACTGATCCTGCATCTCGGTGCGAATCAGCGGATCGAGCGCGGAGAATGCCTCGTCCATCAGCAGCACGTCGGTGTCGGCGGCCAGCGCGCGCGCCAGCCCGACGCGCTGCCGCATCCCGCCCGACAGCTCGTCCGGGTAATGGTCGCCGTAACCGTCGAGCCCGACCTTCGTCAACCAGTTGCGCGCCGCGTCGGCCGCGTCGTGCCGCTTCTCGCCGCGCGTGCGCAGCGCATACGCGGCGTTGTCGAGCACGGTCTGGTGCGGCAGCAGTCCGAAGTTCTGGAACACCATGCTGACCTTGAATCGGCGCAACTCGCGCAACCCGTGCGCGTCGAGCTTGATCACGTCGCGACCGTCGATCACGATCTCGCCGGCGGTCGGCTCGATCAGCCGGTTGAAGTGCCGCACGAGCGTCGATTTCCCGGAACCCGACAGCCCCATGATCACGAAGATCTCGCCCGACTCGATGCCGAGGCTCACGTCGTTGAGCCCGACGTTGCAGCCCGTTTCGGCCAGTACGTCGGCCTTGCGCTTGCCGGCCCGCAGCAGGTCGAGCACGCGCGCATGCGCGGCCTGCGGCCCGAACAGCTTGTACACGTGTTTGACGTCGATGGTCGCCATGTTCGTCTCCGTTCCTATGCGCGCGACGATTGCGTCGCCTGATTCGAATCGACGCCCGCGGCCGGCGCCTTGCCCGGCAGCCGGTACGGCACGCGCGACGCGCCCCGCTGCCGACGCTGCTGCGCGAGCCGCCGCCGGGCGCGCCGCTCCTGGCCGAAGCCCTGGCTGATCCGGTCGATCACGATCGCGAGAATCACGATCGCGAGGCCGGCCTGCGTACCCTTGCCGACGTCGAGCGTCTGGATGCCGGCGAGCACGTCCTCGCCGAGCCCGCGCGAGCCGATCATCGATGCGATCACGACCATCGACAGCGCCATCATCGTCGTCTGGTTGATGCCGGCCATGATGCTCGGCCGCGCCAGCGGCAACTGCACGTTGACGAGCAGTTGCCAGCGCGTGGTGCCGAATGCGCGCGCGGCTTCCGTCACGTCCGGATCGACCTGGCGGATGCCGAGATCGGTCAGGCGAATCAGCGGCGGCAGCGCGTAGATGATCGTCGCGAGGATCGCGGGCACCTTGCCGAGACCGAACAGCATCAGCACCGGAATCAGGTACACGAAGCTCGGCAACGTCTGCATCACGTCGAGCACCGGCAACAGCATCCGACGCAGCCAGGCGCTGCGCGAAGCGAGGATGCCGAGCGGCACGCCGACCGCGACCGACAGCACCGTCGCGACGAGCATCAGCGCGAGCGTCTGCATCAACTTGTCCCACAGGCCGAAGCAGCCGATCGCATAGAGCAGCAGCATGAAGAGCGCGCCGAGCCCGATGCGGCGCGTCGCGTTCCAGGCGATCGCGCCGACGACCAGCAGCACGAGCCACGGCGGCGCCGCGCGCAACGCGCCTTCGAGCGGCACGAGCAGGTAGCGCAGGACCAGCACGCTGAAATGATGGAAGCCGTCGCCGTATTGCGCGACGAACGTCTCGAGCGCGCTGTTGACCCAGTCGGCGATCGACAGGTGCAGAAAGAAACCGTCCATGTTGATTCTCCGTCGCGCCGCGAAGGCGCGTGACGGCGGCGGCAGGCGCGGGCCCGCCGCCGCGCGCGGGTTACGCGCCCTTCAGGCTGCCGGCGATCTTCTGCGCGACGTCGGCCGGCACCCACTGCTTCCACATGTCCGGGTGGGTCTTCAGGAACTGCGTGGCCATCGCCGCGCCGTCGATCTTCTTCGTCGTCATCTCGAGGATCGTCTGGTTCAGGAAATCCATCGGAAAACGCACCTTGCCGAATACGCCGACGAGATCGGGGTTCGCATCGGCGAACGGCTTCGACACGCCGACCGTCAGCCGCGACACCATGTACGACGACGCGCACTGGTGCGTGCTGCTCTCGTCGCGCAACGTCTTCCAGCATGCTTCGTTATAAGCCGGCATCTTCAGCGCGGTGAACTTGTACTTCGCCATCAGCGCGGCCGGGCCCCAGTAATAGAACACGATCGGCGCGCCGCGCTGGTACGCGGACGCGATCGCCGCGTCCAGCGCCGCACCCGTGCCCGGATGGAAGTTCGTATAGGACTGGTCGAGCTTCAGCACGCGCAGCAGACGCGTGTTCACGCGCTCGCAGTCCCAGCCGGTCGGGCAATTCAGGAAGCGGCCCTTGTCCGGCTCCTCCTCGTCGGCGAACACCTGCTTGTACTTCGGCAGATCGTCGACCGACACGAGCCCCGGTGCGACCGGCTTGATGTGGCGCGCCGGATCGCCCTTCACCACGTAGTCGGGCACGAACCAGCCTTCCGTCGTGCCGCCCGGCAGCGTGTCGCCGATCAGCTTCACGGCGCCCGACGCGACGGCCTTCGCGGTGATCTCGCTGCGGCCCGTCCACTGCTCGGCCCAGATCTGCAGGTCGTTACGTGCGAGCGCCGTTTCGGTGGCGGCCGTGCTGCCCGGCACGACGTCCGTCTTGCAGCCGTAGCCCTTCTCCATGATCTGCCGCAGCACCTCGGTCGCGAACGATCCGCTCTCCCACGTGATGCTCGCGAAATGGACCGTCTTGCCGTCGGTGCACGCGCCGCCGGCCGCGTGGGCCGCGGGCGCGGACAGGATCGCCGCGGCGGCGAGAAGGACCGTTTTCAGTCGTCGAATCTGCATGGTGGGTCGTCTCCAAATCGAATCTGTTGTTTGTGCGTCGCGGCAGGCGCGGCGACCGGCGCATCGGGAACGCATCCACGCCCGGTCAGCCTGCATGTTTGAGCCGCCAATTTGTTTAGGGAAACGAGTAATTCCGATCATTGCAATCGGCAGCGCCAATCGATCGATCGGCGCGCTGCGAGGCCCGTGCGGCGGGCCTCCCGGCCGTTTTCCGGTGGGGCGGCCACGGCCCGGCGCGGGCGGCATTGCGCGCGGTTCGCCCGTTGCCCGGCCGACGTCGAACCGTGACGCCGGGCCGCCGTTTCCACTGTCGAAATCGCCGTCGCGCCCCCATTGGCGAACCCGATCCCATCCATCGAAATTACTCGCTTTCGATTCCGTTTCGGCTTCGCAAGAATGCGCGGTGTCATCGGAGGAGACACGACCCGACGTTGCCGGGTGCCGCGCCGCCGCGCATCGCGCGATCCGGCGCCGCACGCGCTGCGCCGGATCGCCCCGGATGACGGGGCGCGCCTTGCCGGACGCGCTCACGACAACCGATACAAGCTGGATATCCCGGAGATCTCATCAATGAAAAAGACCCTGACGGCGCTCGCCGTAACGGCAACCTTCGCCGTGCCCGCGTTCGCGCAAAGCAGCGTCACGCTGTACGGCGTGATCGACGAAGGCCTCAACTACACGAACAACGTCGGCACCGGCCACGTCTACGAGATGGCCAGCGGCTACGCGCAGGGCAGCCGCTGGGGCCTGAAGGGTAGCGAGGATCTCGGCGGCGGCATGAAGGCGATCTTCCAGCTCGAAAACGGCTTCGACGTGAACAGCGGCCGGCTCGGCCAGGGCGGCCGCATGTTCGGCCGCCAGGCGTACGTCGGCCTGAGCCAGACGCAGTACGGCACGCTGACGTTCGGCCGTCAGTACGATTCCGTCGTCGACTATCTCGCGCCGACCACCGCCAACGGCAACTGGGGCGGCTACCTGCTCGCGCACCCGTTCGACAACGACAATACCGACAACTCGTTCCGCCTCGACAACACGGTGAAATACGCGAGCCCGAACTTCGGCGGCTTCCAGTTCGGCGGCGCATACAGCTTCAGCAACAGCACCGGTTTCTCCGACAACCGCGCGTACAGCTTCGGCGCGCAGTACCAGCACGACGGGCTGCTGATCGGCGCCGCGTACCTGCAGGCAAACCATCCCGGCAACGGCTCGGCCGGCGCGATCACCGCGAACGACGCGAGCTACATCGCCGAGCGCATGCGCGTGTTCGGCGCGGGCATCAACTACACGTTCGGGCCGGCGACGGTCGGCTTCGCGTACACGAACTCGAACTACAAGAACCCGACCGGCAACGGCTACCTCGGCACGCCGGGCGCGATCATCGCGCCGGGGGCGACGGTCAGCGCGATCAAGTACCAGAACTTCGAGGTGAACGGTTCATACCAGATCACGCCGGCGTTCATGGTCGGCGCGCAGTACGTGCTGTCGCTCGAGAAGTACGACGCCTCGAGCGGCGACGCGAAGCCGAAGATCCATTCGGTCGGGCTGATGGCCGACTACAACCTGTCGAAGCGCACCGACGTGTACGTGCAGGCCGCGTACCAGCACATCGCCGGCGACCGGACGAACTCGATCCTCGACAACGCATTCATCCCCGGCACGGACGCGCCGTCGTCGACGTCGAACCAGGTGGCCGTACGGCTCGCGCTGCGCCACAAGTTCTGACGCAAGCCGGTTCTCCATTCTTCACGCGACACCCGCGCCTGTCTGCGCGACGTGTCTTTGCCCGCCCGCAGGCACAGGTCTGCCGGCGGGCTTTTTCATCGGCGCGGCAATCGATGCATGAACGACATGATCCGCCGGAACCGGTGAAGGTCGCGCGCGTGCCCCGTCAACCATGACAGCTCGACAGCCGGCGATCCGCCGATACACTGTGAGCCATCCCGACGCTCGCGATCGACCTCGTCACCGATGCCGGCCGTCGCTTCGATTGCGCACGGCCCTTCCGCGTCCCGCCCGCCCCGCGCACCTTCCGCACGCTTTTCAAGGAGCCGCACTTGAAGCACTGGCGTTATGCGCTGTTCGCCTTCGCCGGCCTCGTCGCCGCCGCGTCGTCTCACGCCCATCCCGTTTGCACCGTCGTCGCCGACGCCGCCACCGGCAAGGTGCTCGTGCAACAGGGCGACTGCACGACCCGCGTGACGCCTGCATCGACGTTCAAGGTCGCCATCGGCCTGATGGGCTTCGACGCCGGCGTGCTGAAGGACGAGCACACGCCCACGCTCGACTTCCACGCCGGCTACCCCGACTGGGGCGGTGCGCCGTGGCGCGAGCCGACCGATCCGGCACGCTGGATGAAGCTGTCGATCTTCTGGTATTCGGAGCAGGTCGCGCAGGCGCTCGGACAGGCACGCTTCCAGCAGTACACGAGCGCGTTCGGCTACGGCAACGCCGACGTCACCAGCAAGCAGGGCGAACGCCCCGGCGTGATGGGCGCGTGGGTCAACGCGTCGCTACGGATCTCGCCGCTCGAACAGGTCGCGTTCATGCGCAAGATCGTGCAGCGGACGCTGCCCGTCAGCGCGCATGCATACGACATGACCGCGCGCATCACGCTGATCGACGCGCAACCGGGCGGCTGGACGGTGCACGGCAAAACCGGCACCGGCTCGCCGGGCCTCAGGTACGACGCTGCACACGCGTACGGCTGGTTCGTCGGCTGGGCCACGAAGGGGCCGCGCACGCTGGTGTTCGCGAACCTGATCCAGGACGACGAGCGGCAAACGCCGAATGCCGGCCTGCGCTCGCGCGATACGTTCCTCGCGTCGCTGCCGACGCTCGCCGAACCGGCCCGGCCACAATGAGCGCCGCCCCGCGCAACGCCCGCATCGACCTGCTGCGCGGCGTATCGATCCTGCTCGTCCTGCTGCATCACTTCAACATCGCGTATCCGCTGCGCGACACCGCGCTCGCACGCGCGCTCGGCTGGGACACGATCCATGCGATCGTGCGCAACGGCAATTACGGCGTGACGATGTTCTTCGCGATCTCGGGCTACCTGATCACGTCGAACGCGCGCCGCCGCTGGGGCAGCCTCGGCGCGCTCGACGTGCGCGCGTTCTACGTGTCGCGCATCGCGCGGATCGTCCCGTGCCTGCTTCTGCTGCTCGCGCTCGTCAACGGCCTCGCGGCGGCCGGCGTGCCGATCTTCATGAACCATGCGCCGCAGGGCGTCGCCGTGTCGTACTGGCTCGTGAATCTGGCATCGCTCACGTTCTGGATGAACGTGCTGATCGGCGCGTACGGATGGGTCAACTATGCGCTCGGCGTACTGTGGTCGCTGTCGGTCGAAGAAGTGTTCTACCTGTCGTTCCCGCTGCTGTGCATCGCACTGCGCCGCGACACGCGGCTGTTCGCGTTCTGGCTGCTGGTTGCCGCGATCGGTCCCGTATACCGCTACACGCATCCGGGCGGCGAAGGCGGCTTCCTGTACGCGTACTTCGCATGCTTCGACGGCATCGCGATCGGCTGCTGCACCGCGCTGCTCGCCGAACGCGCGCGCTGGCAGAGGCTTGCGGCCGCGCCCGTGCAATGGCTCGTCGCAGCCCTGATGACCGCGCTCTATCTCGCGTGGCCGATCGCCGAAAGCCATGTGTTCGGCGTGTCCGGAATGGCGCTCGGCACGGCCGTGCTGCTGATCGGCGCGCATGCGGAACGCACACCCGCTCACGGCCGCGTGCTCGCGCCACTGCGCTGGGGCGGCCGACTCAGCTACGAGCTGTATCTGTTCCACCTGATCGTGCTCGGCGCGCTTCGCACCTTCCGGCCGCCGTCCGCCACGCATGGCGACGGCAAGCTGGCGCTGCTCGTCGCGTATCTGGTGCTGTCGGCAGGATTGAGTGCAGTCGTGGCGCGCGGCTATGCGACGCCGCTCGACCGCTTCATCAAGCGCGTCGCGTCGCGGCCTGCGGTGCAGGTGACCGACGGCGCGCGCGTCTAGCTGCCCGGGTGTGGCGCCGAGCAAAAAAGAAACCGGCCAGGAATGGCAGGAACCCGATGCGGCGGCGCGATGAATGGAAAATGGAAGAATCGGTATGACCGATGAAAGGATGCGCGCGGGGCGCCGCGTCCGGGCACCCCGCGCGGCCGGGCTCAGCCGGCGTATGCGGCGGCGGCGCAGCGCACGGTGACGATGCGCGCCGGCGGAAGATTGGCCCAGACGATCCGGCTGTCGCACGCGACGAACGCCGAATCGCCGAACGGATGACGGCCGGGCGGACGCAGGTCGTACGTAAATTGAATCATCACGCCGTCGGCCGACAGCACGCGGTGACATTGACCGACGATCGCCGCCACGTCCTCACGCGGCAGCGTACGCAGCGGCAGGCACGATACGATCGCGTCGACCGTGGCGCCCGGCGGCAGCAGCCGCTCAAGCTGCCGCGCGTCGCCCGACACGATCGAGATTCCGGGAAAGCGTCGCCGCAGATGCTGCACGAACGCAGGCGAGCGTTCGACCACCACCAGCCGCCGCGGCGCGACGCCGCGCTCGAGCAGCGCGGCGGTGATCGCGCCGGTGCCGCCGCCGAGCTCGACGACCAGACCGTCGCCGTCCGGCACCGCGTCGGCCATCTCGCGCGCCAGATGCCGCGAACTCGGGCACAACGCGCCCACCGCGGCCGGCCGGCCGACCCACTCGCGCACGAACAGTGCCGAGACACGCCATGCGTTCGGCCACATCATAGGCGAGCCTCCGGCGCTTGCACGGTCAGCGGCGGCATGCCGATGACTGCGCGGGACGGGGCTACGGCGATACGGGCAAGGTTCATGCGCATCCTCCTGAGCGAATCGGTCCGCCGCGGGACACGCGGCGATCAATCGATTCTAGGAAACGCAAACTTAAGGTGACGTGAAGATTGTCCCTGATTCCCCTGACCAATTCGTGCCGGATCAGCCGCCGAACGCCGATCAGCGATCGACGCGCTGCTGCAAGTGCGCGGGATAACGCTCGCCGACGATCCGGATCTGCTGCAGCGCCGTCTCGATCGCGGCGAGGTCGTCGGCTGTCAGCGCCACGGCGGCCGCCCCCACGTTCTCGTCCAGCCGATGCAGCTTCGTCGTGCCCGGAATCGGAACGATCCACGGTTTGCGGGCCAGCAGCCACGCCAGTGCGATCTGCGCACGTGTGGCGCCGCGCTCGGTCGCGATCCGGCCGAGCAGATCGACGAGGCCCGCGTTCGCCTTGCGGTTTTCCTCCGAGAAACGCGGCACGACGTTGCGGAAATCGTTCTCGGCGAAGGTCGTGTTCGCATCGATCGCGCCGGTCAGGAAGCCTTTCCCGAGCGGGCTGAACGGCACGAAGCCGATGCCGAGCTCCTCGAGCGTCGGCAGGATTCGCGCTTCCGGCTCGCGCCACCACAGCGAATACTCGCTCTGCAGCGCGGCGACGGGCTGCACCGCGTGCGCGCGGCGAATCGTCTGTTCGCCGGCTTCCGACAGCCCGAAGTGCGCGACCTTGCCCTCGCGGATCAGGTCCTTGACCGTGCCGGCCACGTCCTCGATCGGCACGTTCGGATCGACGCGATGCTGATAAAACAGGTCGATGCGATCGACCTTCAACCGCTTCAGCGCGGCGTCGGCCACCTCGCGGATATGCGACGGCCGGCTATCGACGCCCTTCATCGCCTCGCCGTTCTCGAAGCCGAACTTGGTGGCGATCACGACCCGGTCGCGAAACGGCGCGACCGCCTCGCCGACCAGTTCCTCGTTGACGAACGGGCCATACGCCTCCGCCGTATCGAAGAACGTCACGCCGCGCTCGAACGCCGCGCGGATCAGCGCGATGCCGCTCGCCTTGTCGGTGGCCGGCCCGTAGCCGTAACTCAATCCCATGCAGCCGAGCCCGAGTGCCGAGACTTCGAGGCCGCTGTTTCCAAGCGTGCGTGTTTGCATGAATCCCTCTGCTGAAAATGAAGACGATCGATGGAATGCCGGAAATCAGTGTAGGTTGATGGATACTGCTCAACAATCCGCGTACCATTTCATGCGTTATTGAGGGAATTTCATCAATGCTTCGCACCGGCGTCGGCGAACTCACGACCTTCATCACGATCGCGGAGCAGCGCAGCTTCAGCGGGGCGGCGCGCATCCTGGGCGTGTCGCCCTCGGCGCTGAGCCATGCGATCCGCCACCTCGAAGCACGGCTCGGCGTGCGGCTGTTCAATCGCACGACGCGCTCCGTTGCGCTGACGGAGGCCGGCGAGCAACTGCTGCTGCGCGTCCGGCCCGCGGTAGCCGATCTCGAGGATGCGCTGAACGACGCCGCGACCGCCCGCAACCGGCCCTCCGGCCAGATCCGGATCAGTGCGTCGGAAGCGGCATCGCGCCCGCTGATCCTCCATGTGCTGCCGGCGTTCGCCGCGCGCTATCCGGACATCCACGTCGAATTCGTCGTCGATTCGCGGCTGATCGACATCGTCGAGCACGGTTTCGACGCCGGCATCCGCGTTCATGAAGACGTGCCGCGCGACATGATCGCCGTGCGCTTCGGCGACCCGATGCGCTTCATCGCGGTGGCGTCGCCCGATTACCTGTCGCGCCACGCGGCGCCGGAGAGCCCGCAGGATCTCGCGCGTCATGCATGCATTCGCTACCGCTTCGAGAGCGGCGCGCTCCATCGCTGGGAGCTGACGCGCGACGGCAAGCGCGTGACCGTCGACGTCGACGGGCCGCTGACGCTCGGCAACCAGAACCTGATGACCGACGCCGCGCGGGCCGGCATCGGGATTGCCTGGGTCATGGAATCGCGCGTGACGGACCACCTGATGGCCGGACGGCTGGTACGCGTGCTGCCCGAATGGAGCCAGACCTTCGACGGCCTGTGTCTCTACTATCCGGCGAACCGTCATCCGCCGGCCGCGTTGAGGTTGTTCGTCGAAGCCGTGCGCGAGTGGACGGCACGGCCCGGGCCGTGAACCGCGCGCCACGCTCGCCGCACGACGCGCGACACACCGTCACCGCAGGTTGGTTCTCGCGAGTTCGACGATCTCGTCGCCGCGCCCGCTGAGGATCGCGCGCAGCATGAACAGGCTGAAGCCCTTCGCATGCGCGAGTTCGATCTTCGGCGGCATCGCGAGCTCGTACTTCGACGTGACGACGTCGACCACCGCCGGCCCGTCATGCTCGAACGCCGTGCGCAACGCGTGCTCGACATTCTCCGAATGCTCGACGCGCACGCTGAAAATACCGGCGCCCTTCGCGATCGCCGCGAAGTCGGTCGGGCTCAGGTCGACGTTCGTGTCGAGATAGCCGGCCGCCTTCAGCTCCATCGACACGAAGCCGAGCAGGCTGTTGTTGTACACGACGATCTTGATCGGCAGGTTGAGCTGGCGCGCGCTCAGCAGATCGCCGAGCAGCATCGACAGCCCGCCGTCGCCCGACAGCGACACGACCTGCCGCCCCGGATGCGCGCCCTGCGCGCCGAGCGCCTGCGGCATCGCATTCGCCATCGACCCGTGGTTGAACGAGCCGTGCAGTTGCCGCTTGCCGTTCATCGTCAGGTAGCGCGCGGCCCACAGCGTCGGCGTGCCGACGTCGGCCGTGAAGATCGCATCGTCGGCCGCGACTTCGTCGACGATCTTCGTCAGGTACTGCGGATGGATCGCGCGGCCCGGCGGCTCGGCCACCGCGAGATCGTCGAGCCCCTTGCGCGCGGCTGCGTAGTGCTTCAGCGCGTTCTCGAGGAAGCGCCGCTGGGTCTTGCGCGTGAGCCGCGGCAGCAACGCCGCGATCGTTTCCTTCACGGTGCCGACGAGCCCGAGCGCGAGCGGCGCGCGATGGCCGAGCTGCGAACCCTTCCAGTCGATCTGCGCGACCTTCGCGTTCGACGGATAGAACGGCCGGTACGGAAAATCCGTGCCGAGCATCAGCAGCGTGTCGCACGATTCCATCGCGTGATAGCCGGAGCTGAAGCCGATCAGCCCCGTCATCCCGACGTCGAACGGGTTGTCCCATTCGACGAACTGCTTGCCGCGCAACGCGTGCACGACCGGCGCGCCGAGCGTGTCGGCCAGCGCGACCACTTCGTCGTGCGCGCCCTGCGTGCCGCTGCCGCACAGCAGCGTGACCGCGTCGGAGCCGTTCAGCAATGCCGCGAGCCGGTCGAGATCGGCATCGGCCGGCAGGATCGACGGCGGCGCCGATTCGCTCCACGCCGGCGCTTCGTCCGGGCCGTCGCCGAGCGCGATGTCGCCCGGCAGCACGATCACCGCCACGCCGCGTTCCTCGATCGCGGTGCGCATCGCGCGCGCCAGCACGCGCGGGAACTGCGACGCGTTGGTCACGAGCTCCGCGAAGTGGCTGCACTCGCGGAACAGCTCCTGCGGATGAGTTTCCTGGAAATAGCCGAGCCCGATTTCGGTCGACGGAATGTGCGCGGCGATCGCGAGCACCGGCTGGTGATTGCGGTGGCAGTCGTACAGCCCGTTGATCAGGTGCAGGTTGCCGGGGCCGCAACTGCCCGCGCACACCGCGAGCCGCCCGGTCGAGGCGGCATCCGCGCCGGCCGCGAACGCGGCGCTTTCCTCGTGCCGCGTATGCATCCAGCGGATCGCCCCGATCTGGGCCAGGCTGAACGACAGGCCGTTCAGGCTGTCGCCCGTCACGCCCCAGATGCGCTCGACGCCCGCCGCAGCCAGCGTTTTCGCCAGGTATTCCGCCATCGTCTGTCTTGCCATCACGCCCTCACTCGTTGATTGATCGAGACATGCATCAACCGGCCGTGCGCTCGTACGCATCGCCGACCGGACGAGCATACGCGACTGGCCCGCGCCGCGTCGCGACGGTGCAAGCGGGCCGATTCCCGTAGGAGGCGCACACATGCGATTGGTTCGATCCGGCGCCGCGCCGCGCGGCCGGTGTCATCGCTTCGTCACCGTCGCGCAGGCGAATGGACAGGCTGGCTGGCGCCGCGCTCAGCTCCAGTCGGACGCCGACTCGTCCGGATCGACGAGCGTGAGGCCCGCCGCCGGCAGGGGCAACGCGGTCTTGTAGCGCACCTGCTTCAGCGCGAAGCTCGACCGGATGTTCGATACGCCGGGAATGGTCGTGAGACGCTCGATGATGAAACGCTCGAGCGTGCGCATGTCGGGCATCACGACGCGCAGCAGATAGTCGGCGTCGCCCGACATCAAATAGCACTCCATCACCTCGGGCCGCTGCGAGATCGCTTCCTCGAAACGCTGCAGCGCATCCTCGACCTGCTTCTCGAGGCTGACCTGGATGAACACGTTGATCCGCAGCCCGAGCGGCTCCGGATCGAGCAGCGTGACCTGCTGCCGGAACAGCCCGAGCTTCTCCAGCGCACGCACGCGGTTGAAGCACGGCGTGGTCGACAGATTCACCGCGCGCGCCAGTTCCGCGTTCGTGATCCGCGCGTTCTGCTGAAGCTGGTTCAGGATGCCGATGTCGATGCGGTCGAGCCGCTTGGGGGACGCGCTCATGGTTTGAATATTCCTTCCATCATGACGATGGCAGAATATTTACACTATTCCGCAGCAAATTCCCAATGAAATCAGACGCCTATTCTGTCGATCGACGCGTAGCATGAGCCCCATTGATGCGTGCCTCCGCCGGCGCGCGGGAGACTCACATGACGGATCTGTCGAACGGTATCGAACACGCGCAGCGCGCGGCCCTCGCGCGCGTCGATGCGGACCCGGAAGAAACCGCCGAATGGCTCGACGCACTCGATGCGGTGGTCGCGCACGTCGGCCGCGACCGCGCGCAATACCTGTTCGACCGCCTCGCCGAGCATGCGCGCGCGAGCGGCCTCGCGTCGCCGCGCACGCCCGTCACACGCTACCTGAACACGATTCCGCTCGCCGAGCAGCCGCCGTATCCGGGCGACCTCGATCTAGAGGAACGGCTGTCGGCGGCGCTGCGCTGGAACGCGCTCGCGATGGTGGTGCGCGCGAACCGCGCGTACGGCGAACTCGGCGGCCACATCGCGAGCTATGCGTCGGCGTCCGACCTGTTCGAAACCGGCTTCAACCACTTCTTCCGCGCGGCGGCGCCCGCGAGCGGCGACGCATCCGGCGCGGCCGGCGGCGATCTCGTGTACTTCCAGCCGCATTCGTCGCCGGGCGTCTACGCGCGCGCATACCTCGAAGGCTTCCTCACCGAGGATCACCTGAAGCATTACCGCCGCGAAATCGCCGGCCCGGGCCTGTGCTCGTATCCGCACCCGTGGCTGATGCCCGATTTCTGGCAGTTCCCGACCGGCTCGATGGGCATCGGCCCGATCAACGCGATCTACCAGGCGCGCTTCATGCGCTACCTGCAGCATCGCGGCCTCGCGAACACCGCGGGCCGCACCGTGTGGGGCTTCTTCGGCGACGGCGAGATGGACGAACCCGAATCGCTCGGCGCGCTGTCGCTCGCCGCCCGCGAGGGGCTCGACAATCTCGTGTTCGTGATCAATTGCAACCTGCAGCGGCTCGACGGCCCGGTGCGCGGCAACGGCCGCGTGATCGACGAACTCGAAGCGCAGTTCGCGGGCGCCGGCTGGAACACGATCAAGGTGCTGTGGGGCTCCGACTGGGATCCGCTGTTCGCACGCGATCACGCGGGCGCCCTCGCCCGTGCGTTCGCCGAGACGGTCGACGGCCAGTTCCAGACCTTCTCCGCGAACGACGGCGCATACAACCGCGCGCGATTCTTCAGCCAGGACCCTGCGCTCGAAGCGCTCGCCGCACAGCTCACCGACGCGGAGATCGACCGCCTGCGCCGCGGCGGCCACGACGCGCGCAAGCTGCACGCGGCGTATGCACGCGCACTCGCGCACCGCGGCCAGCCGACCGTGATTTTCGCGAAGACGATGAAGGGTTACGGGATGGGCGCCGCCGGCCAGGGCCGGATGACGACCCATCAGCAGAAGAAGCTCGACGTCGACGATCTGAAGGCGTTTCGCGACCGCTTCCGGTTGCCGCTGTCGGACAGCGACGTCGAACAGTTGAAGTTTTACAAGCCAGCGGAAGACAGCCCGGAAATGCGTTACCTGCATGCACGCCGGGCTGCCCTGGGAGGCTATCTGCCCAGAAGGCGGAGAGTGGCGTCGAAGGGGCTGACCGTCCCTTCGATGCCGGCCTGGGGAGCGTTCGCGCTGGACGCGGCCGGCCGCGAGATGTCGACGACGATGGCGCTCGTGCGCATGCTCGCCGCGCTGATCAAGGATCGCGACATCGGTTCGCGCGTCGTGCCGATCGTCGCCGACGAGGCGCGCACGTTCGGCATGGCCAGCCTGTTCCGACAAGTCGGCATCTACTCGCCGTTCGGCCAGCGCTACGAGCCGGAGGATCTCGGCTCGATGCTCTACTACCGCGAGGACACGCGCGGCCAGATTCTCGAGGAAGGCATTTCGGAAGCGGGCGCGATCTCGTCGTGGATCGCGGCCGCGACGTCGTACAGCGTGCACGATCTGCCGATGCTGCCGCTCTACATCTACTACTCGATGTTCGGTTTCCAGCGCATCGGCGACCTGATCTGGGCCGCGGCCGACCAGCGCTCGCGCGGCTTCCTCGTCGGCGCGACGTCCGGGCGCACCACGCTCGGCGGCGAGGGGCTGCAGCACCAGGACGGCAGCAGCCATCTCGCCGCGTCGACGATTCCGAACTGCCGTGCGTACGATCCGGCGTTCGCGTATGAAGTCGCGATGATCGTCGATGCCGGCATGCGCGAGATGGTCGAAGCGCAGCGCGACGTGTTCTATTACGTGACGGTCACGAACGAGAACTACGCGCAGCCGTCGATGCCCGGCGGCGATGCGTCGGCATTGCGCGAAGGCGTGCTGAAGGGGATGTATCCGCTGTCGGCGGAATCGCACGCGAGCACGCGGGTGCAGTTGCTCGGCGCGGGCGCGATCCTCGGCGAAGTCATCGCCGCGCAACGGATGCTGAAGGACGACTGGGGAATCGACGCGGCCGTGTGGAGCGTCACGAGCTTTACCGAACTGCACCGCGACGGGATGGAGGCCGAACGGCTGTTCCGCCTCGACGACGCACCGGTCGTGCCATACGTCGCGCAGGTGCTCGCCGCATCGCGCGGGCCGGTGATCGCCGCGACCGATTACGTGCGCGCGGTGCCCGAACTGATCCGCGCGTACATACCGCGCCGCTACGTGACGCTCGGCACCGACGGGTTCGGACGCAGCGACACACGCGATGCGTTGCGTGCGTTCTTCGAGGTCGATCGCGCGAGCATCGTGCTCGCTGCGTTGAAGGCGCTGGCGGATGAAGGCGAAGTCGGCGCCGATGCGGTGCGCGCGGCGCGCGAACGGCTCGGCAAGGCTCCGCGGTCGGACCTCGCGCCATGGCAACGCTGATCGGGCGATACGAACGGACGGCGGCCAACGGCAGCTCTTCGACCAGCGCGAGTCGATCGCCTAGCCGAAGAGACGGGGGTCCAGCGCGAACGCTTCTTTGCCGACGACTTTCACACTCGACGCAAAATCCGCATGCATCGGGTTCAGCAGCAAATTGAAGTCGGTCGGGCAGACGACTGACGGCACGCGCATCGCCAGCTGCTCGCCCGCTTCAAGCCAGGCCTGCCCGATCCGGGCAGTCGACTCCGGATCCCGTGACAATGCCGCCCAATCGTCCGGCAGGTTCGGCTGGTACGCGTCGTCGTGGACGGTGTCGGGCACGTCGAGCGTCACCAGGAAAAATCCGCCTGCGGGAAGCAAGCCGGACAGATGAACGAGCGCCTCCAGCAACGACGTCGACGCATGGCAGCAGGTGTACAGCACGCGCATGCCGCGAGGATTCCAGCGGCCCCCCGTGATCGCCGCACCGTTCCCGCTCAGGTCGTCCGCCAGATAGCGGCCCTTTCGTTCTTTCGCGAGACGGTACAGCCTCACGCAGCGACCCCGAACTGTGCACGGTTCAGAATATCCCGCACACGGTCGTAGCCAGGCTGCACGTCGAGCACTTCAATCGGCTTCAAACCGTCAAGCTCCGCGTTCGCCCGGCTCATCCACTCCGCTGCGCGCTTGCCATCCTCGAACAGATCGGTGGCGAGATCCAGCACATAGAGCACGCGCGCCACGCGATCGGACTCGCCTTGCGACAGCCGATCGTGCTTGGCGATTTTTCGCAGAATGGTCGAACTGGGCAGGCTCAGCGCATTCAAGAGGGTTTGAACCGGCACCCCGAGCAACTCGCGCGCCACGCGCTCGATGATGGCCGCGTCGAATCCATCGGCGATCGTGCGCCGCTGCGACATCGGCGCCATCCGGCGAAAGGTGTCGAAATCGCCCTTGCCCGTACCCAGACCGTTCGCGCTGCCCGCTGCCTTTGCGGCGCGGGAAGCGGCCGCCCGCTTGGCCGGCTGGCGGCTCGCAGATGAGGTTGCCGTCATGACGACTCCCGAATGGGTTAATTAATTCTCCCATTGTACTCTCTCAATCGGGAATTTTCCATTATCCAAATGGCATAGCCGTCGCCGCCGGAAATCGACGCCGCGCCGCGCTACACCGGCAGCACATGCGTCGACAGAATCTCCTTCAGCACCATGAATGACCGCACCTGACGCACGCCCGGCAGATAGATCAGTTGCTCCGCGTGCAGCCGGTTGAAGCTCTCGTTGTCGCGCGTGCGCACCAGCATGAAGTAGTCGAATTCGCCGGTCACGACGTGGCATTCGACACACCCCGATACCTTCTGCGCGGCCTTCTCGAACGCGGCGAACGCCTCCGGCGTCGAGCGGTCGAGTACGAAGCCGATCACGACGAGCATGCCGGCCCCGAGCGGCTTCGGATCGAGCAGCGCGACGATCCCGCGAATCATCCCCATCTCCTTGAGCCGCTCGACGCGCCGCAGGCACGCCGGCGCGCTCAGCTTCACCTTGGCCGCGAGGCTCACGTTCGAAATCGACGCGTCCTGCTGAAGCTGCCTGAGGATCGCGCGATCGATGCGATCGAGCGCGGGCGCGGCATCGGCCGACGTCGACGAGCGTTCACTTAATTTCATTGCGTCATTCCCCATTTTTTCGAATCGGAATTGCTCGATTGATGTTCGATTCGTTATCAACGTAGGCCGACGATATTTATTTCGCAAGCTCATTTCTCGCCTGCAGGCCTATCATTTTTTCATCGGGAGACGGCGCGCCGGCTCCTCCCGAGCGCACCGATTCCCGGGCAACCCCCGCCTTTCCAGAGACAGATTCGATGAACCTGCAACGCTTCCCCCGTTATCCGCTGACGTTCGGCCCCACTCCGATCCAGCCGCTGAAACGCCTGAGCGCACACCTCGGCGGCAAGGTCGAGCTGTACGCGAAGCGCGAGGACTGCAACAGCGGCCTCGCGTTCGGCGGCAACAAGACCCGCAAGCTCGAATACC
The DNA here is from genome assembly GCF_002959955.1 of Burkholderia sp. BE12. Taxonomy (NCBI): domain Bacteria; kingdom Pseudomonadati; phylum Pseudomonadota; class Betaproteobacteria; order Burkholderiales; family Burkholderiaceae; genus Burkholderia; species Burkholderia sp. BE12. The sequence goes on from NZ_PREY01000054.1 coordinate 25,393, forward strand.
TGATCCCCGACGCGCTCGCGCAGGGCGCGGACACGCTCGTGTCGATCGGCGGCGTCCAGTCCAACCAGACGCGGCAGGTCGCGGCCGTCGCCGCGCATCTCGGGATGAAATGCGTGCTCGTGCAGGAGCATTGGGTCAACTTCGACGATCCCGCGTATGACCGCGTCGGCAATATCCAGTTGTCGAGGATGATGGGCGCCGACGTGCGGCTCGTGGCGGACGGTTTTGACATCGGCATTCGCCGAAGCTGGGAAGAAGCGATGGAAAGCGTGCGGCAGGCGGGCGGCCAGCCGTATCCGATTCCGGCTGGCTGTTCCGAGCATCCGCTCGGCGGGCTCGGGTTCGTCGGGTTCGCCGAAGAAGTGCGCGCGCAGGAGGCACAGCTCGGCTTCAAATTCGACTACGTCGTCGTGTGCTCGGTGACGGGCAGCACGCAGGCGGGCATGGTGGTCGGCTTCGCGGCCGACGGGCGTGCCGATCGCGTGATCGGTATCGATGCATCGGCGAAACCGGAGCAGACGCGCGAACAGATCACACGCATCGCGCGGCATACGGCCGAGCTGGTCAGTCTCGGCCGCGATATCGTCGAACAAGATGTCGTGCTCGATACGCGGTATGGCGGTCCCGAGTATGGCTTGCCGAGCGATGGCACGCTGGAAGCGATTCGCCTATGCGCACGGCTGGAAGGCATGCTGACCGACCCCGTCTACGAAGGGAAATCGATGCACGGGATGATCGACAAGGTAAGGCTTGGGGAATTCGAGCCGGGGTCGAAGGTGCTGTATGCGCATCTGGGCGGGGCGCCGGCGTTGAGCGCGTATAGCGAAATTTTTCGTAACGGGTGACGGTGCTTTTCGAGACAGTTCGCACTCGATGCCCTCGGTGCCCCACACCGACACACGTACAAATTGAAATGCCACCGGTGAGCCGGCGGCAAAAGATGCGTCCACGGATGCGGCGCACCTGAGGCACTCGATTCAATGCATGCGGATCATGCTCGACGGAACGACCCGCGCGATGCAGCAGCGCGCAACGCGCCCGCTCAGTTCTGTGTGAGCGGATCTAGCGTCGTGCACAGGAAGCCGGTGCAGTTCTTCGGCGTGAAATAGAACGACGCCATCACCGGCGAGGAAACGCCGAGCGCGATATCGCTCAGATACGCAGCGCCCTGCGCACCGAACGTATTGGCTTGCTGCACGAAGCTCGCGCCGGTCGACTGGATCGCAGCCGACTGGTACGAGAAGGTCGGCGACTGCGTCTGGTCCTTCACGTAGATCCACGAGATCGCCGTGCCGAATGCCATCCCGCCCTTCGCGCGATAACCCTTCGTCCCTTCGCTATTGGCCTGTGCGATGAAGTCGCTGACGCTCGACGTCGGCGCCAGCGCGTCGTACGTGTAGGTCGCATTCGACGCGTTGTTCTTCATGTACACGTTCGCCTGCACGGCGCCCACCATCATCGGGCCGAGGAACCAGTAGCCCGACTGGCCCTGCCCGTTCGCCTGTGTGAGGAACGCGTTCGCATCGGCCGGCAGGCCCGTCGTCGTATACGTGTAGGTGGCAGACGAACCGCCATCCTTGCGATAGAGATCGCCGTAAGTGAGCGGTCCTTCGTAGCGGTAGCCGCTCGCCCCTTGCGCGTTGGCCGCATTGACGAAGGACGTCATGTCGGCCGGCGCCGTCTGCAGCTGGTACGTATAGGTCTGCACGGTGCCGTCGTTCACGAAGATCGATTGCGTGCCGCCGGCGCCCGAAGCGTAGAAGTAGTCACCCAGATACCGATAGCCCTTCGCGCCTTCACTGTTGACCAGCGCCAGGAAGCTCGCCCTGTCGGCCGCAACAGGTTGCGCCTCATAGCGCCAGGTCAGCGTGTTGCCGCTCGAGCCGCCCGAACCGCCGGTGCCACCGGACCCCGTCCCGCCC
>NZ_PREY01000055.1:0-24721 GCF_002959955.1 Burkholderia sp. BE12
GGGTTGGGGTGAAGCATTCGGTCATCTGATCAATCCCGTCACGTTCGCCGCGCTCGAAGGCCCGGTCGGCCGCTGGTTCAAGGGCGCCGAATTCGAGCCGACGCGGCACGGGATCGCCGCGTTGCGTTTCGCGGCCGATCGCGCGCTGCATGCGTTCGGGCGCACCGGACCGGTGCTGTATGCATTGTCCGCGATCGACACGGCGCTGCACGACCTCGCCGCGCAGGCGGCCAGCGTGCCGCTGTATCGCTGGCTCGGCGGTCATCGCGACGAGATCGACGTGTATGCGAGCCTGGTCAGCTACGATAACGACCCCGACGAAGTCGCGCGCCACGTGCGGCGTGCGTCGGACGAACAGTTCCGGCGCATCAAGCTGCACGAGACGCAACATGCGGCCATCGCGGCCGCGCGTGCGGCGTTGCCGGCCGGCAGTGAGCTGATGGTCGACGTGAACTGCCCGTGGACGGCGAACGACGCGCTGCGGCACGTGAGCGAACTTGCCGACCTGCGGCTTGGCTGGATCGAGGAACCGGTGTGGCCGTGCGACGACGCGGACGGCATCGCGCGTGTGCGTGGTGCCGGCGTGCCGATCGCGGCGGGCGAGAACGCGTCGGGCGTCGCGGGCTTTCGCGACCTGTTCGAACACGGCGCGATCGACGTCGCGCAGCCAAGCATCGCGAAGATCGGTGGACCGACCGGCATCGCGGAAGTGATCGCGCTCGCGGCGGAGCACGGCGTGCGGGTCGTGCCGCACTGTTTCTATTACGGAGCGGGGCTGCTGGCGACCGCGCACGTGGTCGCGACGCTACCGGACGATGTCGCGCTCGAAATTCCCTATCTCGACTGGCCCGAGCGCCTGCATGACGCGCAGCGGCCCGGCGCGCGGCTGCGCTTGCCCGATGTGCCCGGGCTTGGCTTCGTGCCGGACGAAGCGGTGCTGGCACGCAACACGATTGCGCACGCGACGATCGGTTGAACGCAGGAACGGTGCGCTCGGCGCAAACGGAAATCAGGAAGCCGGGCGGATGCGCAGGCACGTTCCCGGCTCGACAGGAGACAACATGAAAACGCGTTACCGCTGGTGGATCGGCGCGCTGCTGTTCGGCGCCGGCATGCTGAACTATCTCGATCGCGCGGCGCTGTCCGTCGTCGCGCCGATCATCAAGCGCGAACTCGGCATTGACGACGCGCAGATGGGTATTCTATTCAGCAGCTTCTTTATCGGCTACTGCGTGTTCTGCTTCGTCGGCGGCTGGGCCGCTGACCGGTTCGGGCCGCGTCGCGTGTTCGCGTGCGCGGCCGGCGTGTGGTCGCTGTTCTGCGGGGCGACCGCGCTGGCCGGATCGTTCGCACACCTCCTGATCGTGCGCGTCGCGTTCGGGATCGGCGAAGGGCCGATGGGGACGACCACCAACAAGGCGATCTCGAACTGGTTCCCGCGCCGCGAAGCGGGGCGCGCGGTCGGCTGGACCAACGCGGGGCAGCCGCTCGGCGCGGCGATCGCGGCGCCGATCGTCGGTCTGGTCGCGCTGCAGTTCGGCTGGCGCGTGTCGTTCGTCGTGATCGCTGCGCTCGGCTTCGTGTGGCTCGCCGCGTGGTGGGCGTTGTTCCGCGACGATCCGGCGAGCCACCCGCGCGTGTCGCCGGAAGAGGCGCGCGAGATCGCATCCGACCGGACGATCGACGTCGCACCGGATGCGCATGCGGACGATCGCGCCGCGCGTCCGCTGCGGCGCGATCTGTTGTCGCGGCCGGTGCTCGGCGTCGCACTCGCGTTCTTCAGCTTCAACTACGTGCTGTATTTTTTCCTGTCATGGCTGCCGAGCTACCTGACCGACTACCAGCATCTGAACATCAAGCAGATGAGCGTCGTCGGGATCCTGCCGTGGCTCGGCGCGACCATCGGATTCGTGGCCGGCGGCACCGTGTCGGATCGCATCTACCGCCGCACCGGCGACGTGCTGTTCGCGCGCAAGATCGTGATCGTCGTCGGGCTCGCGGTCGCGGCGGCCTGCGTGCTGCTAGCGTCGCGCGTGAGCTCGCTCGGCGCGGCCGTCACGCTGATCGCGATCGCGAGCCTGTTCGCGTTCATGGCGCCGCAGGCTTGCTGGTCGCTGCTGCAGGAAATCGTGCCGCGCGAACGTGTCGGCTCGGCGGGCGGGTTCGTTCACCTGCTTGCAAATCTTGCGGGCATCCTCTCGCCGAGCGTGACCGGTTGGCTCGTTCAGTATGGCGGTGGGTATGCGAGCGCGTTCGTGCTCGCGGGGGCATCGGCGCTGGCCGGTGCACTGATTCTGACGTTCACGGTGCGCGCGCGGGCCGTTGTGCAGATGCGTGGGGCTGCCTGACGAAGTAATCCGTTGAACTAGCAACGCGGGAGTGGGTGTGACCTGATTTAATCATCGTCGGTTGATGAAACCCGCTCAGCTATACCCAGCCCGCCGAAGCCGAGACAAACTGCCATCGGCAACTTGGAACAGCCACCGCTGAGTCGGCATCAAGTTAAACCGACCAGCCTCCCCGATTTGACCCTGAACCAGAATTAGTCGCGGTCGGAAGTAGAGATTCCCGGCTTGGTTGAGTTGTCACGCGAGGTGGACTCCCTTGCCTGACGGGCGAATTCGACGGGCGTCATCCACTGCAATGCAGAGTGGGGACGAACCTCGTTATAGTACGTGGAACGTTGTCTCGTCGCCGTAGATCAGGTTCGATTCGAGCAGCGCGTCGTACATCAGATTAATCACCGGTTGCGTGGCGGGTCGCACCGCGACCACGGCTGGCGGCCGACGTGTTCGATGAGATATCGCCGCCGAAGCGACGCAGGAGCGTGGCTTGGCGTAACCGCGGCGCGCCAAGCTTTTTTAACATACCAACACAGCGCGCCGGGATGGGAATCCATCAAAGCACTGTAGTGACAACCTTCTTGCGGAGAAAGGCAAGCAGCGAAGTCTTCGAGAGATCGTGCCCTGAGCCGCTATTCTTGAATCCTCCCCATGGCAGCCGCGCATCCAGCGGACTCCAGCCATTGATCGCAACCGATCCTACGTTACGCGCGCCGCGATACGATGTGCATTCGTCAGATCTCGCGTCCAGATCGTCGTGGACAACGCAAATTCCGAGTCATTGGCAATCTGTACGGCTTCGTCGATAGAGTCGAAGGGTATGATCATCCCGACGGGGCCGAAGATCTCCTCCTGGGCAATCCGCATGTCGTTTCTGACATCGACGAAGATGGTAGGCCGCACGAAGTAGCCACGCTCAGGTAGCGGTTCATCGCCTGCGATGAGACGCGCGCCTTCTTCCTGTCCGATGCGAACGTAATCAAGTACCCGGCGCCTGTGCCCTGCGTTGATGAGCGCACCCATGGACGCACCTTCAGTCAGCGGATCACCGATGGAAACGGATTTTGCTGCTGCGGCGAGCTTTTGCGCAAATTGATCGGCGAGTGAACGATGCACGAGCACGCGAGAGCCGGCCGCGCATGTCTGCCCTGGTTGATGAAAAGACCCATCGCCACACCTTGCACGGCCGATTCCAGGTCGGCATCGGGAAGCACTATCTGAGGTGCTTTGCCGCCCAGCTCGAGCGTAAGCTTCTTGAAGTTGCCCGCGACATCCGCCGCGATGGTTTTTCCAACCGCCGTGCTACGGTGAAGCTTATTTTATCGACGTCCGCGTGATTGACCAGAGCACGCCCCACGCTGGGTCCGCCGCCGTTGACGATGTTGACCACGCCATTGGGGAAGCCCGCCTCCTCGATCAATGAAGCAAGCGCAGAAACGGCGAGCGGCGCTTCCTCGGACGGTTTGATGACCACGGTGCATCCTGCCGCGACAGTTCCGGAAATCGGGCGAGATAGGCCGTGTCCTCCCCACCGTGCCGCACGCCGAGGTGGCTGCTTTTATGGATGCCGTCCTGGCCGAGGCGCACCGTGCGGATTGGCATTGCCGCATCTCTTCGATAGCTAGCCAGTCGGGCAGCACGACCACCCTACGTTGCGCAGAGACGTGCAGCAGCATCCGCCCGGTCTGCTCGGCGGTGCGGTGAGAATTGGGCGTGCAGTGGGCAGGAACCTGCGTATAGAACGACGTGCGTTTCAACACTCGAGGCTCATCTCGATGGTCTGTAGTATTTCGCCACAAATCGAGCCTCTGCGAGGGTATTTCCATGCAGTTGATAGGCGACGAGCGCTGGACCTGACGTCGGCTTTGCGTCGATTTCCGGAACGGAAAGCGCGAATACCGTGACGACATACCGATGAGATTCCCCTTGAGGCGGACAAGGTCCGCCGTACTTCGACTCACCGAAATCCGTCAGCGTTTCCAACGCACCCGCCGGCATCAGTCTCGCGTTCCCCGAAGCGCCCATCTCGATCGAAGACACCGATGGCGGGATATTGACGACCGACCAGTGTGTCCATCCAAGCCCGCGCGTCGGCGCATCAGGATCGAACATAGTCACGACGATGCTTTTCGTCCTGGACGGAACGTGGGACCACGAGATGTGAGGAGAAACGTTTTCGCCACGACATCCGAATCCGTTGTAAACCTGGCCGGTCGCGAATCGTCCATCACGGCCGAGGCCGTCAACCTTGACCGAAAACGTCTCAGAACAAGCGATCGCCGGCATGACTGCAAGAAGCGTAGTGCCGATGCCTTTTCGAAGAAGAGTCAAGATTTCCATGGGGCGCCTCATCAAAGAGTTCAGTGCGCCGTCTCGTATAAACAGGGCGACGCTGGATGTATCGGATATGCGACTATCGTGGAAGCGGATTTTGGGTCATGGTCGAGAGGATGAGTAGAGCGGGAAGTGCACTCACCGTGTTGTCACGACAACAACAATCGGAAGACAGCGGGAAAACAGAGACGTCCTCAATCCAGCATCTGCCGCACACAGTCCACGCTTAGTCCGATCGGATATGAATAACGACACGCTGATCTTCGACGCGCCGCGCCACCGCTTACAGAAGATTGCGTACCAGATGTTTCGTCGCGGATGCCGAGGACATCGTGCAGGACGTATGGCTGCGCTGGCACGACGCGGCGCGCGACAGCATCGAGAATGCCGAGGCGTGGCTCGTCGCGATCACGACGCGGACGTCGATCGATCGCCTGCGCGCGGCGAAGCTCCGGCGCGAGCACTATGCGGGTATCTGGCTGCCCGAACCGGAGCTCGGCGAATCGCCCGCGACGCCCGAGGAAATGACGGAGCGCGCGAACGACGTGTCGGTTGCGTACCTGCTGTTGCTCGAACGACTGATCGGCGACGGCGGCGGTCATATCCAGAGCTTCCCGAAACCGATGGTCGGCGGCCGGCGGATCGCTCAACTGTTCTATGCGACGTGGTTGCGCTGCGGCAGCGGTGTCGAGATGCGGCCGGTCGTGCTGAACGGCCAGTGGGCGATGCTGCGCTTCATCGGCGGACAACTCGAAGCGGCGATGTCGTTCGAGACCGACGGTACGCGCATCGGCCGGATTCTCGTGCAGCGCAACCCCGACAAGCTCGCCCGAATCGCAACTGCCTGCGCGGCCGGCTGACCCGCGCAGCGCACGCCGGCGCCGGCCGCGGCCGCGGTCGAGCGCGGATTGGTGCAGCGCACGCAACACGATGCGTCCCTGTGCGTGGCTACCGCGCACCGGCGCACACTCCTAAGATGATTTCGCGCGACGTCATGGCGCCGCGTATCAACTACATTCAACAGTCGCCCGAGCTGTTCCGGAAATTCCTCGAACTCAGCACCAGCTGCGTAGCAGCGCGATCGAGGAATCGATCCGCGATCTCGTGTCGCTCCGGGCGTCCCAGATCAACGGCTGCGCGTTCTACGTCGACATGCACGTGAAGGAAGCGCGCATCCACGGCGAGCGCGAGCTGCGCCCTCCCAGCAAAAGGAAAGCCCAATGAATCAGAATGCGGATGGCATTGCAGATCTCCGGCGTCTTGTGATTTTGTTGAGCGACAGACTGGAAACGGTTTCTGAGGAGGTGGTCAGGCTGATGTGTCGTCTCGACGCGTATCAAATGGTAATGGAGGGGTTGATCTTGGCGCCCCCTGATTGGCAAACTGTTTTTGCGTGAGGTCTACCTTCAGGTTGAGCAAGTTGTTCAGATTCCTGTGGCTGATTCAGACGCGCGAGAGCGGTACCTTGATCAGATCATGGAGCAATTAGGTCCGTTGCTGGTTGACCTCGTTCGGCGACGTCCGCAAGCGAATTGAGCTAGCCTCGCGATACGGCAGGACAGGCTGCGGTGAAATCCCCTCTCCAACAGCGGGGGATTTATTCGTTATTTTCTCGTGTTTGCTTCAACACCGTCAGCGAAGAGGTTTGTTCACGGATGGCGGTCCGCCGTCGGTAGTAGCGCGGCGAAACGGTCGGCGAGCGTCGGGCGCGACCGTGCGGGCCAGATAGCGCTCAGCTCGAAATTCGGCAGCGCGGCGCCGTCGCGAATCGGGCTGTATGCGACCCCGTCGAACGCGAACGCGTGGATCGACGTCGGCAGCAGCGACACGCCGCAGCCGGCGGCGACGCATGCGACGACGGTCAGCGTGCGGTTCACGTCGAGCACGATGTCGACCGGATGCCCGGCCTGGCGGAACGCACTGAGGATGCCCGCGCGGATCAGCGGCAATTGATCGTGCGGAAACCACACGAGGCCGGCCGCGGCCAGATCGGCCAGCGTCACCGTGCCGTCTGGCTGGCGTGGGAACGCCTTCGGCAGCACCGCGACGAGCGGATCGCGCCGGATCATCTGCTCGCGCATCCGGCCGTTCACCGCGACCGGCGTATGCAGCAGCCCGATGTCTATCTCGCCGCGCTCCAGCGCGATCGCCTGCTCGGCATTGCTCATTTCGCGCATCACGAGTTCGACGTCGGGCGTGCTTTCGCGCAGCGCACGTATAGCGCGCGGCAGCGTGTCGAACAACGCGGCGCTGACGAAGCCGATGGTCAGACGCCCAGCGCGCTGCGCACCGATTTCGCCCGCCCGATGCGCGGCCGCGTCGAGCCGCGCGACGCTCAGGCGCAGGTCGTCGACCATCGCGAGCCCGGCCGGCGTGAGCGTCGCGCCGCGCCGCGACCGCTCGAACAGCCGGACCCCCAACTCATTTTCCATCCGGTTCAGCGCCTGGCTGAGCGCCGGCTGCGCAATGCCGAGTTCGCTGGCGGCGCGCGTAAAGCTGCCGGAATCCGCGATCGCGAGAAAGTAGCGGACGTGCCTGATTTCCATAAGCGTGTGTTATGAATAATTATCCGAAACATAGTAGCGAATTATCCAAATGATTCATAGGATGCACATCGGGCGTCGTCGAACCCGGCCGCGCCTCCGATAGCGGCGCGATCAGGCGGCGCACGGCGACGACACGAGGAGACCTCCGTTGACCTGGATGCGCGAACTCTCGACGACCGAACGGCGCACGTTGCGCGGCTGTTTTGCCGGCTGGGCGCTCGATGGCCTCGACACGCAGATGTTCAGCCTGGTGATCCCGGCGCTGCTCGCGACCTGGAGCATCGGCAAGGGGCAGGCCGGGCTGATCGGCGGCGCGACCCTCGTGTCGGGCGCGCTCGGCGGCCTGCTGGCCGGCGTGATCGCGGATCGCTACGGGCGCGTGCGGGCGCTGCAGATCACCGTGTGCTGGTTCTCCGCCTTCACGTTCCTGAGCGCATTCGCGCAGAACTTCGAGCAGTTGCTGGTGCTGAAGGCGTTGCAAGGGCTCGGCTTCGGCGGCGAATGGACCGCCGGCGCGGTGCTGCTCGCGGAGACGGTCGGCGCGCGCCATCGCGGCAAGGCGATGGGCGTCGTGCAGAGCGCGTGGGGATTCGGCTGGGGCGCGGCGGTGCTGCTGTACATGATCGTGTTCGCGTGGCTACCGCCCGAATGGGCGTGGCGCGTGCTGTTCGCGATCGGCGCGCTGCCCGCGCTGCTGGTGCTGTATATCCGCCGCGCGATTCCGGAGCCGCCGCGCGCGACGCCTGCGCCCGCGAACGTAGACGATGCGCCGACGGTGGGCATCTTCGACCGCTCGGTGCTGCGCACGACGGTGGTCGGCGGCCTGATCGGCGTCGGCGCGCACGGCGGCTATCACGCGATCACGATCTGGCTGCCGACCTACCTGAAGACCGAGCGGCACCTGTCGGTGCTCGGCACCGGCGCGTATCTCGCGGTCGTGATCGTCGCGTTCATCTGCGGCTGTTTCCTGAGCGCGTATTTGCAGGACCGGATCGGCCGGCGTCGCAACGTGATGCTGTTCGCCGCGTGTTGCGCGGTGATGGTGAACCTGTACGTGTTCCTGCCGCTGAACGACGTCGCGATGCTGCTGCTCGGGTTTCCGCTCGGCCTGTGCTCGGCCGGCATTCCGGCGACGCTCGGCACGCTGTTCAACGAACTGTATCCGCAAAACGTGCGCGGCCGCGGCGTCGGGTTCTGCTACAACTTCGGCCGTATCGTGTCGGCGGGCTTTCCGGTGCTGGTCGGGCGGATGGGCGAATCGCTGCCGCTCGGCACGGCGCTCGGCATCGATGCGGGCATCGCGTACGGGCTCGTCGTGATCGCGGTGTGGTTCCTGCCGGAAACGCGCGGGCGCCGTCTGCCCGACGCGGCTGCCGGTCCGGGCGCGGACGGCGACACCCGCGCCGGCGCATCGCTGTAGTTTTCGTCCTTCGTTCATTCCGTCGCCTGTCGCCCGCTGCCGGGCCGGGCACCTCTTGCAGGCAAGTCGTCATGGATCGAGCAGTCAATCCGCCGGTCGAACCGGTTTCAGCGGCGCCGGATACGGCCGCGTGGTACGCGTCATCGACGGCCGTCGCGGCGGTCGACGCCCATGCGCACGTGTTTGCCCGCGGCCTGCCGCTCGCGCCGGTCGTGCGCCATGCGCCCGACTACGATGCGTCGCTCGACGCGTACGTCGCGCATCTCGCCGCGCACGACATCACGCACGCGGTGCTGGTGCAGCCGAGCTTTCTCGGCACCGACAATACGTTCTTCGTCGACGTGCTGCGGCGCTACCCGAGCCGCTTTCGCGGCGTCGCGGTGGTCGATCCGGTGCTCGACGACGACGCGCTCGCCGCGCTGGACCGCGCGGGCGTCGTGGGCATGCGGCTCAATCTGGTCGGCCTGCCGATTCCGGATTTCGGGACGCGGGTGTGGCGCGCGCTGTTCGCACGCATCAACGCGCTCGGTTGGCACGTCGAGATTCATCGCGACGCGGCCGACCTGCATGCGATAGCCGCGAGCCTGCTCGGGCAGGCGTGCACGCTCGTGATTGACCATTTCGGCCGCCCGTCGCCGGCGCTCGGCGAACGCGATCCCGGCTTCCGTCACCTGCTGTCGCTCGCCGATACCGGCCGCGTGTGGGTGAAGCTGTCGGCCGCGTACCGGAACAGCCTGACCGGCGACGGCACCGACACCGCGCTCGGCGCGGCGCTGGCGCTGCGCGGCGCGTTCACGCCGGAGCGGCTCGTGTGGGGCAGCGACTGGCCGCATACGCAGCATCGCGAACGTGTCGATTTCGGCGCGACCTGCGCGGCGCTCGAACGCTGGCTGCCCGATGCCGGCGAACGCGCGCGCGTGCTGCGCGACTCGCCGCGCACCCTGTTTCGTTTCGACCAATGAGGCCTCGCATGACCGATTCCACCGCCCTTCGTCGCGCCGCTTTCCGGCGCAGCATCGCCGCCCGCCAGGGGCTGCTCGTCGCCGGCACGTTCAATGCGCTTAGCGCGCGGGTCGCCGCCGATCTGGGCTTCGGCGCGCTGTACCTGAGCGGCGCCGGCGTCACCAACATGTCGCTCGGCTTGCCGGATCTCGGCTTCGTCGGGCTCGGCGAACTGGCCGAGCACACCGCGCGCGTGCGCGACGCCGTCGATCTGCCGCTGATGGTCGATGCCGATACCGGTTTCGGCAACGCGCTGAACGTGCTGCATACGGTGCGCACCCTCGAGCGCAGCGGCGCCGATGCGATCCAGCTCGAGGATCAGGTGCTGCCGAAGAAATGCGGCCACTTCGCGGGCAAGGAAGTGATTCCGGCCGCGGAAATGGTCGGCAAGCTGAAGGCGGCCGTCGACGCGCGCGTCGATCCGAACCTGCTGATCGTCGCACGCACCGATGCGGCCGCCGTGCACGGCATCGACGACGCGATCGAGCGCGCGCACCGCTATGCGCAAGCGGGCGCCGACGTGCTGTTCATCGAGGCGATGGACACGCCGGAGGACGTCGAACGACTGCCCGCGCTGTTCGATACGCCGCAACTCATCAACATCGTGATCGGCGGCAAGACGCCGACCCGCTCGCGCGACGAACTGGCGCGCCTCGGTTACGGCGTCGTGCTGTACGCGAACGCGGCGTTGCAGGGCGCGGTGCATGGGATGCAGGCCGCGCTGACCGAATTGCGCGACACGGGCCGGCTCGACGAAAACCCCGCGCTCGTCGCGCCGTTCGCGGAACGGCAGCGGCTCGTCGACAAGGCGCGCTTCGACGCGCTCGACGCACGCTACGCGGGCGAGCAGCCGTAAGGCCGGCATGCGGCACGGGCGCTCGCCTGCCGGCCGCCCGAAACAGAACGAACAGGAGACAACCGTGACAACTTCCCCAACCGGGGCGGCCGACGCGCCGCCGCGCATCGGCTCGATCGTCGGCGGGCTCGCCGGCAACCTGATCGAGTGGTACGACTTCCTCGCATACAGCATCTTCTCGATCTATTTCGCGCCGTCGTTCTTTCCCGCCGACCGGCCGACCGTGCAACTGATGAATACCGCGGCGATCGCGGCGGTCGGCTACGTCGCGCGGCCGGCGGGAAGCTGGCTCGTCGGCCTGTACGCGGACCGGCACGGGCGCAAGGCCGCGCTGACGAAATCGGTGCTCGCGATGTGCGCGGGCTCGATGCTGATCGCCGTCACGCCCGGCTACGCGACGATCGGCATGCTCGCGCCGGCGCTGCTCGTCGCCGCGCGGCTATTGCAGGGCCTCAGCATGGGCGGCGAGTACGGCACCAGCGCGACCTACCTGAGCGAGATCGCACCGCCGAACCGGCGCGGCTTCTACGTCGGCTTCCTGCAGGTGAGCGTGGTCGCGGGCCAGCTCGTCGCGCTCGGCCTGATGCTGGCGATGCAGCGGATCTTCGCCGGCACGCACGACATCGAGCGCTGGGCCTGGCGGATTCCGTTCTTCGTCGGCGGCGTGCTCGCATTGTTCGCGCTGTACATGCGCCGCAACGTCGTCGAGAGCGATGCATTCGTCGCAAGCCGGGCGCGCGCGGCGAAGACGCGCGTGACGGCCGATCTCGCGGCGCACTGGCGCGAACTGCTGCTCGCGATCGGCATCACGATCGGCGGCACCGTCGCGTTCTATACGTACACCGTCTATATGCAGAAGTACCTGGTCAACTCGGTCGGCCTGCATAAGGAAACGGCGACCTGGATCTGCACGCTCGCGCTGTTGCTGTACATGCCGCTGCAGCCGCTGTTCGGCCTCGTATCGGATCGCGTCGGGCGCCGGCCGGTGCTGCTGTGGTTCGGGCTCGGCGGCACGCTGCTGTCCGTGCCGATCTTCACGACGCTCGGGCATGTGCACGAGCCGCTTGCCGCGTTCGCGCTGGTGTTCGCGGGGCTCGTCGTGCTGAGCGGCTTCACGTCGGTACACATGCTGGTCAAGGCCGAGCTATTCCCGCCGCAAATCCGCGCGCTGGCGGTCGGGCTGCCTTATGCGCTGACGACGGCGATCCTCGGCGGCACGACGGAGTTCGTCGCGCTGCGGCTGAAGGCGGGCGGCAACGAGACGATGTTCTTCTGGTACGTGGCGGCGTGCGCGGCGATTTCGCTGATCGTGTACTGGCGGATGCCGGAAACCCGTCCGGCACCGCGCGCGCCGGCGGCGCGGCCGGCGGTGGGCGCCGCCGCACCGCGTTGAATTGGTGCGAAGCCGCATGCGAAACGCTTATGGATAAATAACACCGGCGTAATGCTTCGCCGCGGCGATTGCTTCTAGTATCTGCAGAACGCCGGCGGGCTGCCTGGCCGCCGGCGGCGAGCAGACGAGACACACGACCTACATTAGTACATCTAAAAGAATGGAGTCGAGTCAATGATCCAACTATCCGAGGGCCAACGGATATCCACGCACGACGGCGTACCGGGCGGCGCGCCGCCACGTCCGCCGATCCCGGTGCATCCCGTGTTCAAGGCGTACAACCGGTCGAAGCTGGACGACCTCCCGCAGCTCGCGAGGTTGCCGCCGCGAATGCGCGAGCAGATCGGACTGGTCGCGCGCGTGCTGCCGTTCAAGGTCAACCGTTATGTCGTCGAGCAACTGATCGACTGGACCAACGTCCCGGACGATCCGCTGTTCCGGCTGACGTTTCCGCAGCCCGACATGCTTGCACCCGACGATCTCGGCGAGCTGGCCATGCTGTCGCGCGACGCGGCGCGCGGTGCCGACCTGGACGCGCTGATCGGGCGCCTGCGCGCCCGGATGAACCCGCATCCGGCGGACCAGCGGCTCAACGAGCCGGAGCTCGACGGCGAGCCGTGCCCGGGCATCCAGCACAAGTACGCGCAGACGGTGCTGTACTTCCCGAGCCACGGGCAAACCTGCCATGCGTACTGCACGTTCTGCTTCCGCTGGCCGCAATTCGTGGGCGATGCGTCGCTGAAATTCGCGTCGAGCGAAGCCGCGCGGCTGCACGCGTACCTGCGCGCGCACGGCGAAGTGACCGACCTGCTGATGACGGGCGGCGATCCGATGGTGATGAGCGCGGCGCGCCTGCGCGAGTACCTGATGCCGCTGCTGGAGCCCGGGCTCGAGCACGTCGGCAACATCCGGATCGGCACGAAGGCGCTGACCTACTGGCCGTACCGTTTCGTCAGCGATCCGGATACGCCCGAGCTGCTCGCGCTGCTGCGTACGCTGATCGATGCCGGGCGCAACGTGACGGTCATGGCGCACCTGAACCACTGGCGCGAACTGTCGACGGAGATCGCCGAGCAGGCCGTGACGAACCTGCGCCGCATCGGCGTCGTGATCCGCTCGCAGGGGCCGGTGCTGCGCCACATCAACGACGACGCGGAAGTCTGGCGGCGCAACTGGGTCGGGCAGGTGCGGCTCGGCATCGTGCCGTACTACATGTTCGTCGAGCGCGATACGGGGCCGCGCGGCTATTTCGAGCTGCCGCTCGCGCGGGCGCTCGATATCTACAACACCGCGATCGCGTCGGTGTCGGGGCTCGCGCGCAGCGCGCGCGGCCCGTCGATGAGCGCAGGCCCCGGCAAGGTCGAGGTCGCGGGCACGCTCGAGCTGCAGGAGCAGCGCTACTTCCTGTTGAATTTCCTGCAGGCGCGCGATCCGCGCTGGCTGCGCCGGCCGTTTCTCGCGAAGTATTCGGCGACGGCCTGCTGGCTCGACCAGCTCGAACCGCCGGATGGCGAGCCCGCGTTCTTCTTCGACGCGCCGTACCGTGCATTCGTCGACGCTCGTCAACGCCAACTGGAGCACGCATGAGGACGCCCGGAACACGAACCGCCGATGTCGCGATCGTCGGCGGCGGCTACACGGGGCTGTCCGCCGCGATCCACCTGGCGGAGCAGGGCGCGACGGTCGACGTTTGCGACGCTGATCCGCCGGGCGACGTGCCGAGCGCATTCAACTTCGGCTCGGTCGCGAGCGTCGCGCCGGCGCTGCCGCGCGGCCCGGTTTCGGCCGCGCACGCGCAGGCCGCCGAGCGCACGGCGGCGCAGGCCATCGTCTACCTGAAGCGCTTCGTCGACAGCCGCAACCTCGCATGCGGCTGGACGTATCCCGGCCACATCACGCTCGCGTGCGACGACGCGTCGGCGGTGCAACTGGCGCACCGGTTCGCGTATTACGCGGCGCAGCCGGATGCGTGCGTCGCGTGGCTCGACGCGCAGGCGGTCACGCAGGAAACCGGCGCGGCGCACGCGATCGGCGGGCTGCTGAACCTGCGCTTCGCGCTGATCCGGCCGCGCGTGCTCCGCGATGCGATGCGGGTACGGGCCGCGACGCTCGGCGTGCGGATCCGGCGCGGCGCGCGCGTGCATGCCGTGGAGCTCGCGTCCGGTGCGGCCGTGCTCGATCTCGGTGACGCGACGGTCGACGCCGGCGCCGTGCTGGTGTGCGCGGAGGACGCATGGTCGCTGCTGCCGGCCGACGTGCGCCCGCCGCTCGAGCGCTACGGCACGCACCTGCTGGCGACCCGCATCCTCGACGACGCGACGCAGCGCCGTATTTCGCGGCAGCCGCGCGTGTACGGCACGGTGTCCGCCGACAAGGACTATTTCCGGCTCGACGAGCGCGGCCGGCTGCTGTTCGGCAGCCGGCTCGGCCTGTCGGCCGACGTGCCGCCCGCGGGCGTCGAGGCCGCGTTGCGCGCGCGGCTGGCCGCGTATTTCCCGGCGCTCGAACACGCGCACGTCGAGCACGTATGGTCCGCGCCGCTCGGCTTCACCGCGTCCGGCGTGCCGCACGTCGGCATGGCCGGGCGGCTGGGCTGGTGCGGCGGCTATTGCGGCAGCGGGATCGCCACGGCCGTTCACGGCGGCGCGGCGCTGGCCGCGCGCGTGCTCGGCCACACCGACGACGTTGCTTTTCACGATTCGATCACCGGTGTCGGGGAGGCGCGATGAACACTTTCGAATTCCAGACGCTCGACGGCGCGAAGCCGCGGGCATTCGCCGGCGAAGAAGTCGACGTGCTCGGCATCGGCGTCGGCCCGTTCAACCTGAGCCTGGCGGCGCTGCTGGCGCCGCTGGACGGCCTGCGTTCGCTGTTCGTCGAGCGCCGGCCCGAGTTCCGCTGGCATCCCGGGTTGATGCTCGCGGATTCGTCGCTGACGACCAGCTTCCTGAAGGATCTCGTGACGCTGGCCGATCCGTGCAGCCGCTACTCGTTCATTGCGTTCCTGCAACGCACCGAACGACTGTATTCGTTCGCGAACGCGCGTTTTCCGACCGTGCGCCGCCGCGAGTTCGAACAGTACATGCGGTGGGTGTGCGCGTCGCTCGACAACCTGCGGTTCGACTGCGAAGTCGAAAGCGTCGTGCGCGATGGGCGCGCGCTGCGCGTCACGACCTCGCACGGCGTCGTGCGCACCGCGAACCTGGTGGTCGGCGTCGGCCTGCGCCCGACCGTGCCTGCCTGCGCGCGGCCGCACCTGGGCGCCGACGTGCTGCATTCGTCGCAGTTCTGCACCGTGCGGCCGGCGCTTGCCGGCCGGCGCGTCGCGATCGTCGGCGGCGGCCAGAGCGGCGCCGAGCTCGCGCTGCATCTGCTCGGCCTGACGGGTGACGACGCGCCTGCGCACATCGCCTGGCTGACACGGCGCGAGAACTTCCTGCCGATGGACGACTCGCCGTTCGTCAACGAATGGTTCGTGCCGCAATACAACGAACATTTCTCGCGGCTGTCGCCGCAGCGCAAGCGCGACGCGCTGGAGACGCAGCGCCTCGCGAGCGACGGCGTCACGTTGCCGCTGCTGACGGCAATCTACCAGCGGCTCTACGAGATCACGCACATCGAGGGGCGTCCCGGCCATTGCGCGCTGATGCCGGGCCGCAGCATGGCGAACCTGCACCGCGCGGACGGCGGTTTCGTACTAAGCGTCGACGACGGCACCGGCGTGCATGCGCCGCTGCATGCGGACGTCGTGCTGCTCGCGACGGGCAGCGAATTCCAGATGCCCGGTGCGCTCGAATCGCTGCGCTTCGAGATGCACACGCGCGACGGGGCACCGGAACTTGACGACGACTACGCGGTGCGCTGGAACCGGCCGAGCGCCGCGCGAATTTTCTTCCAGAACGCCGCGCGCACGACGCGCGGCATCGCCGACCCGAACCTGAGCCTTGCCGCGTGGCGCAGCGGCCGGATCGCCAACGCGATCGCGGGCGCGTCCATCTACGAGGTCGGCACGCCGCCGGGATTCGTCGACTGGCCGCACGGCGACGCGCCGCAGGCCGCCACCCAACAACTCGTGAACTGACAGGAGCACACCGCCATGACCCATGCACCGGCCATGCTGTATCTCGACACACGCGCGCTTCCGGGCGAGCGGATCGCCGAAATCGACGCGGCGCGCAGTCTCGGTCTCGACCTCTATGTGGCGACGCCGACGCCGGACGCATTCCGCTCGTTCGGCTGCGCGGGCATCATCCCGACGCGCCTCGGCGATTACGACGCGGCCGAACGGACGATTCTCGACTACCTGCACGAACATCGCGTCGAGTTGTCCGGCGTCGTCGCGTGGAAGGATCTCGAAGTCGTGCTCGCGAGCCGGCTGTCGCATCGGCTCGGCTTGCGCGGCACGGCGCCGGATGCAGCGCTCAACGTGCGCGACAAGGCCGCGACCCGCCGCGTGCTCGACGCGGTGCCGAATGCGAACCCGCGCTATGCGGTGGTCAGCAGCGAAGCCGAATTCACCGCCGCGCTGAAGCGGATCGGCGCGCCCGCGCTGCTCAAGCCGGCCGGTAACTCGGGCAGCCGCGGCATCTTTCCGGTCGATGCGCTCGCCGATCCCGTCGAGGTCTATCGTGCGTTTCGGGCGTACAACTCGCCGGAGAAGGGCGAGATGTTCAGCCTGTACGGCGATCACGCGCTGCTCGAGGAACAGCTGACGGGCAGCGAGCATTCGGTGTCCGGCGTCGTCGCGCAAGGCCGCGTGGCGATCAACGCGATCATCGACAAGACCTTCGACCGGTCGATCCCGATCCAGTACGAGAACGTGACGCCGTCGCTGCTGCCGGCCGACACGCAGGCGGCGATCCGCGACATGGTGCGTGCGGGTGTCGCGGCGACCGGCATCGACTGGTGCGGCTTCCACGCCGACGTGATGGTGACGCGCGACGGCCCGAAGATTCTCGAGATCGGCGGGCGGCTCGGCGGTGAGTTCATCAACTCGCATCTGATCCCGTACAGCGTCGCGGGCTTCTCGCCGTACCGCACCGTGCTGGATCTCGCGCGCGGCGCGATCGACGGCCCGCTCGACGATCGCCTCGGCACCGCGTCGACGCGCGCGGGCCAGCGCATCGTGATGCCGCCGGGGCTCGGGCGCATCGCCCGCGTCGAGGGCTTCGAGCGGCTGTGGCGGCGGCCGGAACTGCGCTTTCTGCAGGTCGTCGCCGGCAAGGGCGCGCAGATGGCGTTGCCGAAGGACGTGTTCAAGGCGTACGAGATCGCGTACCTGATCGCGCAGTGCGAGCTCGATCGCGACATCGTGGCGCTGCTGCGCGAGCTCGCGGCCGACGTGACCGTCACACTGGACTGACCCGGAGGCCATCATGCCGATCGACACGATCCGCGACCCGCGCCATTATCTGCTCGTCCCCGCGATGCCGGCGCCGAACGGGCGCCTGCACCTCGGTCATATCGCGGGCCCGTACCTGCGGCTCGACATGCTTGCGCGCCATCTGCGCAGCCGCGGCGAGGTCGCGCGCATCGCATGCGCGAGCGACCCGTACGATTCCTACATCCCGCTGCGCGCCGGGCAGGCCGGCATCAACGCGGCGGCGCTCGCGCGGCAGAGCTGCGCTGGCATCGTCGACGATCTCGCCAACATGAACATCGACGTCGACCTGTTCGTCGATCCGCTCGGCGATGCGCATCACGACGCGTACCTCACCGCGCATGACGGGCTCGTCGCACGGCTGGCCGCGCAACGGCGCGTGTCGACGGTGCGCGAACGCATGCCGTATTCGGCCGCGCGCGACGCATACGTGACCGGCAGTTTTCTGCTGGGCCATTGCCCGCAGTGCGCGCGCGACGTGTCGGGATTCTTCTGCGAGGACTGCGGCGCGCATTTCCAGCCGGAAGACGTGCGCGAACCGTCGGCACGCTGGGGCGAGCCGCTCGCGATGCGCGAGCAGGACAACCTGTTCTTCGACATCGCGGACCCGGCCGCGCTGGTCGCGCAACTGGTGGGCACCGAGACCGCGCCGGTGTTCGTCGATATCGCGCGCCGCCATCTGGCGCGCGACGGCGCGCGTTTCCGCCTGACGAGCCATGCCGGCTGGGGGTTGCCGTATGTGCTGGACGGCGACCCGCGTACGCTGTTCGGGCACGGGCTGCTGTTCGGCGCGATCCGCTTCGTCGGCGATCTCTACGCGCGCAGGCACGGGCTGCGCGCCAACCCGTTCGATCGCGATTCGGACGTGATCACCGTCAACGGCTTCGGGATCGACAACTGCGTGTCGCATCTGGTCGGCATCCAGGCGATGGCGATGGCCGACGGCGTGTCGAAGCCGTTCGACCGTTTCGTGATCAATCATTTCTACACGCTGGAAGGGCGCAAGTTCTCGACGAGCCTGCGTTGGGCGATCTGGGTCGAGGATCTCGCGGCGCGCACGCGCGTGCCGGCCGATGCGGTGCGGGGCTTCGTCGCGTCGACCAATCCGGTTGCCGGGCGCACGGACTTCGACCGCGATGCGTTCTGCCGGTTCGTGAACGGGCCGTACGCGACGGTGCGGCGGCATGTGGCCGAGGCAATCGGCGGACCGCTTGCCGCGCGGGTGCCGACCGACGAGACGGTACGGGCAGCGGAGGCGGCATGGCGCGACGCGCGGCGAGCGATGGAGTTCGCGACGTTCGACCCGACGGCGATGGCCGGCATCGTCGAGCGCTGGAGCGCGCGCTTCGACGGCGCGCGCGCGGCCGGCGACCTGTACGGCTGGACCAAGGGTTTCGCGCTGCTCGCCTGGCCGCTGATGCCGGCGCTCGCGCAGACCGCGTGGCGGGCGCTCGGGTTGCGCGGCGAGCCGAACGCGGGCGACTTCGCACGATTGTCGTCGCCGGTCGTCACGCCGCTGGCGAACTTCGACCCGATTACGCCGGGAGATCTGGCGGCGGTCCTGCCGCCCGGCATGCGGGAGGTCGCATGATGGAAGGCGCACTCGAAGGATTGCTGATCGTCGACCTGACGCGCGTGCTGGCCGGCCCGTTCTGCACGATGTTGCTGGCTGATCACGGCGCGCGCGTGATCAAGGTCGAACGGCCGTCGACCGGCGATGATGCACGCGCGTACGGCCCGTGGTACGGCGGCAAGTCCGCGTATTTCGCGTCGCTCAACCGCGGCAAGGAGAGCATCGCGCTCGATCTGAAGGATCCGTCCGATCGCCGCGTGCTCGACGCGCTGCTCGAAAAGGCCGACGTCGTCACCGAGAATTTCCGGCCCGGTACGATGGCGCGCATCGGCTACGACTGGGACACGCTGCACGCGCGTTTCCCGCGCCTGATCTACGGCAGCGCGTCGGGCTTCGGCCATACCGGCCCGTTTCGCGATCACCGTGCGTACGACATGATCGTCCAGGGGCTCGGCGGGATCATGAGCGTGACGGGCGAGCCCGGGCGTATGCCCGTGCGGGTCGGGCCGTCGATCGGCGACCTGGCGGCCGGCCTGTTCCTGACGACCGGGCTGCTGATGGCGCTCGTGCGGCGCGGGCGCACCGGGCTGGGCTCGAAGGTCGACATCGGCATGTTCGACTGCCAGCTCGCGCTGATGGAATATTTCATCGGCCGTTACTTCGCGACCGGCGAGGTCACGGGGCCGGTCGGCAGCTATCGGCCGGCGATCGCCCCGCCGTTCGGCGTCTACCGCGCGGCGGACGGCCCGCTCATCATCGCGGCCGGCAACGACAAGCTGTTCCGGCTGCTGTGCGACGCGCTCGGCGTGCCGGCGCTCGCGGCCGACCCGCGCTTCGCGGGCAGCGAGGCGCGCAAGGATCACGAGGCCGAACTCGAACGCACGCTCAACGGGCTGCTGGCGGCGCACGGAGTCGCGGCCTGGTGCGAACGGTTCGCGCGCGCGGGCCTGCCGGCCGGCCCGATCAACCGGGTCGACCAGGCTGTCGTTCATCCGCAGACGGCCGCGCGCAACATGCTGATCGACGTCGACGATCCCGACGTCGGTCCGTACCGGCTCGTCGGGACGCCGATCAAGATTTCGGGCTGCCCCGACCCGGCCACGCGCCGGGCGGCGCCGGCGCTCGATCGCGACCGCGACGCGATTCTCGCGGAACTGGGCCTCGTCGGCGCGGAGGTGCACGATGAACGCGCGTAAGTTTCCGCACGTCGACGCGTTGGCGCCGGAGTCGCATGTGCCGGGCGTCGTGTTGCGCCAGGCCGATTTCGCCGGGCTCGGCGATGGCGAGATTCCGTTTCGCGGCGGCCTGTTTACGGTCGAGCCGAACTGCACGTCGCGGCTGGATGTTCACGCGGTACGCGAATGCTGGATGATCGCGCAGGGCAGCGGCCGGCTGACCTACGACGGCGAACCCGTGCGCGTGCGGGCCGGCGACGTGTTGTATTTCGAATCGCACCGCTCGCACCAGGTGCAGAACGACGGCGCGACGCCGCTCGTGATCAGCACCGTCTGGTGGCAGGCCGATGCGGTTTGATCTCGCGATCATCGGCGCAGGCGTGACGGGGGCGACGATCGCGCACGTCGCGGCCCGGCATGCGGGCGCGCTGCGCATCGCCGTTTTCGATGCGCGGCCGGCCGTGCAGACGGCCACGGCGCTGTCGGCCGGCGTGGTTACGCCGTTCTGCGGCAGCGGCGAGCGTCGCGCGCGATCGCTGGTCGCGCACGCGTACTACGGTGCATGGGCGCAGGCCGGATGCTGCGTGCGTGCCGCGCCGTTCGCCTTCGTCGCGTCCGCACCCGACGCGGGCGGCCCGTTGCTCGTGCCGCCGGTAGCCGATGATCGGCCGGACCCCGGCGCCACACCGCTCGGCGCGCTGCCGGCCGGCGCGCGCCTGTGGCGCGGCGGCCGCGCGTGGCTGGTCGACGTGCCGCGGCTGGTCGCGCACTACCTGACGGGCGCACACGCGGTCGAGCGCTTCGATGTGCCGGTCACGCACGTGACGCACGATCCCGGCGGCTGGACCGTCGTCGCCCACGGCGTGACGCTGCGCGCCGACCGGCTGATCCGCGCCAGCGGCCCGTGGCCCGCCATCGACGGCGAAGCCGGCGTCGACGCGGGAATCGACATCGTCACGAAGAAGATCGTCGCGTTCGATGTCGACGGCCGCGGCTGGCCGCCGCCGGCGGATGCGCCGGTCGTCTACCTGCCCGACGCGCAGGCCTTTCTCGCCCCGGTACATGCGCGGCGCGGCTGGCTGTTGAGCATCACGTCGCACGCGTGGGGCTGCGCCGCCGGCGCGCGCGTCGCGCCGAGCGCCGATGAGCGCGCGCACGCGCACGCGCTACTCGACCGTCATTTCCCGGGCCTGCGCGATGCGCATCTCGCCGCGCGTACGGCGGTCGACGGGTACACGGCCGACCGCAATCCGCGCGTCGCGCCGATCGGCCCCGATGGCTGCGCGGTGGCCGGCGCGTCGGGCTCCGGCGTGCGCTTCGCGCCGGCCCTCGCGTACGAGGCGCTCGCCGCCGTCGGGCTGCCGTTCGAACCCGATGCCGCGACGACCGCACCCGAGCCACCGCTTTGCAGCGGGGCAGATAAACCTGCTGCTTCCCTCACCGAATCCTTCCAGCCATGCATACCGAACTCGCCTGGGTCGCCGTCGCACCCGCCTTTGCCCTGATCTGCATCGGCATCGCCGTGCGCCGCCTCGCGCTGGTCGATGCGGCATTCTGGCCGTCCGCCGAAAAGCTCACCCACTACGTGCTGTTTCCCGCCTTCCTCGTGCATTCAATCGGTCTGGCCGGCCCGCTCGACGCGTCGTCGAAATCGACGATCGTGCTGCTGACGGGGCTCACGCTCGCGGTGCTGGCCGCCGTCGTGCTCGGCTGCCGATGGTGTGCGGTGCCGCACGCGTCGTTCACGTCGATCGTCCAGGGCTCGATCCGCTTCAACAGCTACATCTTCCTGTCGGTCGCGTCGGGGCTACTGAGCCGCGCGGACTACGGGATCGCGGCGGTCGTCGTCGCGTACATGGTCGCGATCTCGAATACGCTCGTGCTGTTGTCGTTCGAGCATGGCCAGACCGGCGGCCGCGGGCTCGTGCGGATCGTCGGCAAGGTGGCGGCGAATCCGCTGATCGTCGCGAGCGCGTTCGGGATCGTGCTGAACCTGACCGGCTGGCGTCTGCCCGCCGCCGTGGACCAGACCGTCGACGTGCTCGGCGGCGCCGCGCTGCCGTTGAGCCTGATCTGCGTGGGTGCCGCGCTGCGACTGCCGCTGCCGCGCAAGGAGGCGGCACTCGTGCGCGCGGGGCTCGTGACCACCGCGATCCGGCTGGTCGGCTTTCCGCTGCTCGCGCTGACCGCGACCAAGGCATTCGCCGTGACGCCGTTGTCCGGGAACCTGATCCTGCTCTATTCGGTGCTGCCGTGCGCGAGCAACTCGTACGTGCTGTCCACGCAGTACGGCGGCAACCATCGGCTGATGGCGTTCGTTGTCGCGCTGTCGACGGTGCTGTCGTTCGTCCCGATATTCCTCGTCGCGCGCACGATGTAGGCTGATGTGCCGCCTCGCGACCGGCGGGGCCGCGCCGTTCACCCTCAATCGAAAAAAAACCAGGAGACACCCATGATTTCGAGGCGGTCGTTCAACCGCGCACTCGCCGGCATCGCAATGGCCGAAGTGCTGGGCGGATGCGCCGGCACGACGCCGGATCGGCGGACGGTTACCGGTGTCGACGCGCACGCGCACGTGTTCCTGAAGTCGCTGCCGCTCGTGCCGGGCCATCGCTACACGATCACGTACGACGCGTCGCTCGACCAGTACCTCGCGATGCTCGACCGGCACGGCATGTCGAATGGCGTGCTGATCCAGCCGAGCTTTCTGGGCACCGACAACCGCTATCTGCTTGCCGCGCTGCGCGCGCAACCCGCCCGTTTGCGCGGCATCGTCGTGATCGATCCCGCGCGCGATGCGGAGCAGGTTGCCGCATGGACGCCGCTCGGCGTGCGCGGCATCCGGCTGAACCTGATCGGCGAACGCGATCCGGATTTCGCGGGTGCGGCGTGGCGCGCGCTGTTTCCGCTGCTGCGCGCGCATGGCTGGCAAGTCGAGCTGCATGCGGAGGCCGCTCGATTGCCGGGGCTGATGCCGCCGCTACTCGATGCGGGCGTCGACGTCTCGCTCGACCATTTCGGCCGGCCCGATCCGCGGCTCGGGATCGACGATCCCGGCTTCCGCTATCTGTTGACGACGGCGGCAAGCAAGCGCGTCTGGGTCAAGGTGTCGGGCGCCTACCGGAACGACCGCCCCGACCGCTGGCAGGCGTCCGGGCTGACGGCGATGCGCGCGCTGCGCGACGCGTTCGGTACGCAGCGGCTCGTGTGGGGCAGCGACTGGCCGCATGTCGGATACGAGAAGGCCGTCGACGATACGCTCGCGTACCGGTATCTGGCGACGCTGCTGCCGGACGAGGCCGGCTTCCGGCAGGTGATGGTAGATACGCCTGCGGCTTTGTATCGATTTAACGTGGAACTGTGATTTTCCTCGGGAGCGCTTTCCTTAGCGGCAGGCGGTACTAGGCAACGCCGACGACTCCCAAATGCGTCGGGTAGGCGCAGCCCAAGTAATAGATCTGCCGATCCGAATGAAGCGCGACGCGATATTACGTCGTCTCCGCTTTCATAAAATCGGATACACGGGCGAGCCCTCGTCCTCGTTGAAGCGCCGTTCGCTTGTTTGCATATCCGATGCGCTTGCACCCCTATGTTGAGTGTGCTTCGATGCGGAAACGTTATGTCGTTGACCGTGGCCGGCCGTTGCCGCACCGTGACCAGACCGCATGCACGCGCGAGTTGCCCGCTCCACAGGGTCGCGAGCTACTCAGCTGACTGCAGACGATCGAGCGCCAGGCGATCGCCCAGTAGCGCCAGCGGGTGCCGGCCGAGCGTGAAGCCAATCGCGTTGTAGTCGGTCACGATCTCTTTGCCTTCGGAAGCCTGCGGCAGCGCCGGCACCGCGTCGTCGCGCTCGGCGCCGCGCAGCAGATCCCGATCGGGCACTGCGGCGGCCGCCAGCCAGAGCGCGGCACGCCGATTGCCACTGGCGAGCGAGCGTAGCGCGTTAGCGCGCGCATGCACCTGCAGGTCGTGCCGGTCGGGCTGGGCTCGGCGCGCGAGATCTGCGACGTCGACGAACGGTCGCGCGGCGTGTGCGGGCCACGGCTTCGCGCATGCCCAGCAGCAGCGAGAAGCTAAGCCGCACTGGCTCCGATACGGTCAGCCCTTCGATCGTGGGGCCCCCTTGGTCACGTTCACGTCGACGGACAGCACCTGGACGCCATGACGTCGCGCGTCCTGCAGCAGCTTAGAGGGTTTGAAAAAACTCAATCGATCGCATGGGCCACACGGCGACGCGGAACTTGCACGCTCCTCGCATGGCTATAGGAATTGATATCGATCGAGGTCTTCAATTGGGCGCGCGTATACCCTAGGTATCGGGGAACGCAATGCTTTGATATGTTTATTTCAAAATGTTTCAGAATAAGAGCTTGTGAGAGCCGAAGTGCAAAATAGGCGTAGGGAAACTGTCATTTTTTTGCCTTGTGCACTTTGTGACCTATCAGTACGACAGGTGCATCCGGGGGCAACATGCGTCATCCGAAATTCCAGCTTGGCCGTCGCCAGGGCAGGGGAGTAGCGCACTCTTTCATCCGAGGAGCTATGGCTCTGGCGCTGATTGGTGTCAGCGTGACCTGCTCCCCGCATTTAGTACGGTGACGGTGTAGAGTCCGTTCCAGAGAGGAACGGCAATGAAAAAGCGATTCACCGAAGAACAAATCATCGGCATCTTGAAGGAAGCCGAGGCTGGCCTGAAG
>NZ_PREY01000056.1:0-23414 GCF_002959955.1 Burkholderia sp. BE12
CGCCCCGCCCGCCGCCTGCGCCGCACCCTTCGCTGCATCGACACCCGTTCCGTCGCGAACGCAGCCGTTGTTCGGTCAATTCGCCGCGTTCCGGCGCCTTTTTTCACGCGTCGCGCGCTTTGACGGTATGCTATTCGCCAGCCGCGCCGGCCCGCCCGCTTACCGGCCGCGCCTGCCTCCGTCATCCAGCGAAAAACACAAGCCACGTGGGAGATCCTATGCACGTCAAGCTGTTCGCCGCGGCCGCCGTCGCCGCCGCCCTTGTCGCCCCCGGCCTCGCCGCCGCCAAGCCGCTGACCGTCTGCACGGAATCGAGCCCGGACGGCTTCGACGTCGTGCAGTACAACTCGCTCGTCACGACCAACGCATCGGCCGACGTGATCTTCAACACGCTCGTGTCCTACGACGAAGCCGCGAAGAAGGTCGTGCCCGCGCTCGCCGACAAATGGGAAGCGAGTGCCGACGGCCTCATGTACACGTTCCACCTGCGCCCGAACGTCGCGTTCCAGACCACCGACTATTTCAAGCCGGGCCGCCCGCTCAATGCGGACGACGTCGTGTTCACGTTCACGCGGATGCTCGACGATGCGAATCCGTGGCACAAGGTGGCCGGCGCGAGCGGCTTCCCGCACGCGCAGTCGATGGGCCTCGTGAAGCTCGTGAAGTCGGTCACGAAGGTCGACGACGGCACGGTGAAGTTCGTGCTGAACGAGCCGAATGCGACGTTCGTGCCGATCCTGACGATGGGCTTCGCGTCGATCTACTCGGCCGAATACGCGGACCAGTTGCTGAAGGCAGGCAAACAGGCCGACCTGAATGCGAAGCCGGTCGGCACCGGCCCGTTCGTGCTGAAGAGCTATACGAAGGACGCGCTGATCCGTTACGACGCGAATCCGACGTACTGGGGCACGAAGCCGAAGGTCGACCGGCTGATCTATGCGATCACGCCCGACCCGTCGGTGCGCCTGCAGAAAGTGAAGGCCGGCGAATGCCAGATCGCGCTGTCGCCGAAGCCGCAGGACGTACTCGCCGCGAAGGGCGAAAGCGCGCTGAAGGTCGTGCAGACGCCCGCGTTCATGACCGCGTTCGTCGCGCTGAACACGCAGAAGAAGCCGCTCGACAACGACAAGGTGCGCGAGGCGCTGAATCTCGCGTTCGACCGCGCGACCTACCTGAAGGTCGTGTTCGACAATACCGCGACGGCCGCGAACAACCCGTATCCGCCGAACACGTGGAGCTATGCGAACGACGTCGCGCCGTATGCGTACGATCCCGCGAAGGCGAAACAGTTGCTCGCGCAGGCCGGCTTCCCGAACGGCTTCTCGACGACCATCTGGACGCGCCCGACCGGCAGCGTGCTGAACCCGAACCCGAAGGTCGGCGCGGAACTGCTGCAGGCCGACCTCGCGAAGATCGGCGTGAAGGCCGACGTCAAGGTGATCGAATGGGGCGAGCTGATCAAGCAGGCGAAGCTCGGCCAGCATGACATGCTCTTCATGGGCTGGGCCGGCGACAACGGCGATCCGGACAACTATCTGTCGCCGCTGTTCAGCTGCAACGCGGTGAAGTCGGGCATCAACTTCGCGCGCTTCTGCGATGCGCAGCTCGACAAGCTGATCGCCGACGGCAAGTCGACCGCCGATCAGGCCAAGCGCGCGAAGCTGTACGAAAGCGCGCAGAAAATCATCCACGACCAGGCGCTGTGGATCCCGCTTGGCTACCCGACCGCGGCCGCGCTCACGCGCACGAACGTGAGCGGCTATCGCGTGAGTCCGTTCGGGCGGCAGAACTTCGCGGCGGTCGCCGTGCAGTAACCGTGCGTGCGCGCAAGCGACGGCATGCACGCCGCTCGCTTGCCGCCCGCGCGCCGCGCTTGCTACACTGCGCGCCTGTTCCTCATACCGGACGCCAGCCAAAGTGAACAACTAAGCCTTCCCGAAATGTTTTCGCCGCCCGTGCCACGCACGCCGCGCGCGAAGGTCTTCACGCATTTTCGGAGGTGCTCATGGCTGCAGCCACGCCCACCGGCGCGCTCGTCGCGCTTCATCACGTTTCCTTCCGCTTCGACGACGGCGTCACGCTGTTCGATTCGCTCGACCTTTCCATCGACCGCACGCCGACCGGCATCGTCGGCCGCAACGGCGTCGGCAAGAGCCTGCTCGCGCAACTGATCGCGGGCCGCCGCGCGCCGAGCGCGGGTGCCATCGAGCGGCATACGCAGGTCGTCTACGTCGCGCAGCAGCACGACCACGACGACACGGCGGCCGCCCCGCAGACCGTCGCGCAAATCGCCGCGCTCGATGCGCCGCTCGGCGCACTTGCACGCCTCTCTGACGGCCACGCGGAACCGCACGACTTCGACCTGATCGGCGATCGCTGGGATCTCGCGGAGCGGCTGCGCACGGCACTCGACGCGGCCGGCCTGCACGACGTCCGCGCCGACACGCCCGCGCATGCGCTGAGCGGCGGCCAGCTCGCGCGCGTCGCGCTGATCGGCGCGCTGCTGTCGGGCGCGGGCCTGCTCGTGCTCGACGAACCGACCAACCATCTCGACGCACCGGGCCGGGCGTGGCTGCGCGCGGCGCTCGACGGCTGGCGCGGCGGGGTCGTCATCGCGAGCCACGACCGGGCGCTGCTCGGCGGCGTGCAACGCATCGTCGAGCTGACGCCGCACGGCGCGCGCTCGTACGGCGGCAACTACGCGCTCTACCGCGCGCAGCGCGACGCGCAACGGGAAGCCGCGCAAGCGGTGCTCGACCATGCGCGCACCGAGCGCGGGCGCGTGCGACGCAGGCTCGAACAGGAACACGACACGATCCAGCGCCACGCGGCCGCGTCGCTGCGCGACGCGAAGACGGCCAACCTGTCGTCGGGAGCGAAACAGAGCCGCAAGGGTGCGGCACGCAACATCATGGGACAGGTCCGACGCCATCAGGACGATTTCAAGGCGACGCTCGACGAACGCGTGCAGCAGGCAGCCGCGCACGTCGAAGCCGATGCGCCCGTGCTCGTGTCGCTGCCGGGCACCGAGGTCAGCGCGCGCCGCCAGCTGTTTACGCTCGAACGCGCGCAACTGCCGTGGCGCGTCGCGGGCGACGCCGACGAGATCACGTGGTCGGCGAGCGGCGCCGTGCGCATCGCGCTGACGGGCCCGAACGGCTGCGGCAAGTCGACGTTGCTGAGGATGCTCGCGGGCGAGCTCGCGCCGCGCTCGGGCACCTGCACGACGCACGTGAGCGCCGCGTATCTCGACCAGCGGCTCGCGCTGCTGGACCTGGAGCGCTCGATCGTCGAGCAGTTGAGCCTGCTCGATACGCCGCTCGCCGAAGGCGAGCTGCGCAGCCGTCTCGCGCTGCTGCAGCTCGACGCGGCGCGCGCGACGCAGCCGGCGCGCCAGCTGAGCGGCGGCGAGCGACTGAAGGCCGCGCTCGCGTGCGCGTTGTGGCGCGGCACGCCCGCGCAACTGCTGCTGCTCGACGAGCCGACCAACCATCTCGATCTCGAATCGGTGCGCGCGATCGAAGCCGCACTGGCCGGCTTCCCGGGCGCGATCGTGGTCGCGTCGCACGACGCCGCGTTTCTCGCGGCGCTCGAACCGACGCACACGATGGAATGGCGGCGCGACGGGAGGCGCTACGAACCCGTCGCGTAAGGAGAACGAAGCGGCCTCAGTTGGCGGTGCGGAACCGCAGCACGCCGTCGTCGCCCTGCTCGCGCACGAGTTCCCCCGCGAGCCACAGCAGGTTCAAATGCGCGAGCGCCTCGCCGAGCGCGAACGTCATCTGGTGGATGTCGAGCTCGCGGCGACGGAACATGATCGGCACGATGTCGGCCGCGCTCACCGGCTGCTCCGCGCAGGCGACGCGCACTTCGGCCAGGCGCGCATCGTGGTGCTCGCGCAATTGTGCGATGCGCGTGCGCACGCCGCGGAACGGCTTGCCGTGCGACGGCAGCACGAGCGTGTCGGGCGACATCGTCTCGTAGCGGCCGAGCGATTCGAGATACAACGCGAGCGGGTTCCCTTCCGGTTCGAGGTCGAACACCGACACGTTCGTCGAGATGCGCGGCAGCACCATGTCGCCGGAGATCAGCACGCCGTCCGCTTCACTGTGGAGCGCGCAATGTTCAGGCGAATGACCGAAGCCGGTGACGACGCGCCACGTGCGCGCGCCGATCGCGATCGCGTCGCCTTCGCGCAGGCGCCGGTAGCGCGGCGGCACGGCCGGCACGAGATCCGAGTAATAGCTGCGGCGGTTGCGCAGCTTGTCGAGCGCGGCCGGATCGGTCAGCCCGTGGCGCGCGAAATGATCGGCGGCGGCCGCGCCGCCCGCGTTCGAGCCGTTGCCGGCCGCCATCAGGCAGCCGAACATGTATTCGCCGAGCGTCATCCACAGTCGCACGTTCCAGCGCCCCTTGTCGCCGCCTTCGCACAGCCAGTTCGCGAGGCCGAAGTGATCGGGGTGGCAGTGCGTGACGAGCACGCGCAGCACGGGCAGGCCGTCGAGATGCGCGTCGAAGATCTGCTCCCAGTGCGTGCGGATCGCGTCCGACGCGATCCCGCAATCGACGATCGTCCAGCCGGCCTGGCCGTCGATCTCGTCGCGCAGCAGCCAGAGATTGATGTGATCGAGCGAGAACGGCAGCGGCATGCGCAGCCAGCGCACGCCGGGCGCGACCTCGAACGTGTCGCCCGGGGCGGGCAGCGTATCGGCGAAGGGGTAGTCGAGTTGGTGTTCCAGGGCGTTCATCGGTGGGGGCGTCTCGTCGTTATCGGTGCGAATGTGCGCCGGCGGCAGGCACGGCGGGTGGTGCGTCGATTCTATCGCCGTCGCGCGGAACGCGTGCCCGGCGGCCGTCGGGCGATCAAAAAAAGTTCGTGCCAGAATCGGTTCCGTACCCGTATCTTTACGCGAAGATGCACCGAACGGCACCCAACGGCGATCAACACGCCGATTGACGACCGTTCGCGCGTCACCCCAAAAATCATTGAAACGCCGACTTGGGCGCTAAAATGGCGGGTGCTTACCGTCCCTCCCGAACGAGCCTGCACGCGATGAATCACTTCCCCAAACTGCTGTCGTCGCAGATCGGTTTCGACGTCGCGCAGACGATGCTCGAATACTTCGATCGCCATTACCGGATCTTCCGCGAAGCGGCGGTCGAGGCGAAGACGCTGTACGAGCGCGGCGACTGGCACGGGCTGCAGCGGCTCGCGCGCGAGCGGATCACGTCGTACGACGATCGCGTGAAGGAATGCGTCGAGGTGCTGGAAGACGAATACGACGCGGAGAACATCGACGACGAAGTGTGGCAGCAGATCAAGCTGCACTACATCGGACTGCTCACGTCGCACCGCCAGCCCGAGTGCGCGGAAACCTTCTTCAATTCGGTGTGCTGCAAGATCCTGCACCGCTCGTATTTCAGCAACGATTTCATCTTCGTGCGCCCGGCGATCTCGACCGAGTATCTGGAGAACGACGAGCCGGCCGCGAAGCCGACCTACCGCGCGTACTACCCGGGCACCGACGGGCTCGCGGTCACGCTCGAGCGCATCGTCACGAACTTCCAGCTCGAGCCGGCGTTCGAGGATCTCACGCGCGACATCGGCTGCGTGATGCAGGCGATCGACGATGAATTCGGCCGCTTCGACGAAGCGCCGAATTTCCAGATCCACGTGCTGTCGTCGCTGTTCTTCCGCAACAAGAGCGCGTACATCGTCGGCCGCATCATCAACGCCGACCGCGTGCTGCCGTTCGCGGTGCCGATCCGCCACGTGCGCCCGGGCCTGCTCGCGCTCGACACCGTGCTGCTGCGCCGCGACCTGCTGCAGATCATCTTCAGCTTCTCGCACTCGTATTTCCTCGTCGACATGGGCGTGCCGTCCGCGTACGTGGAGTTCCTCTGCACGATCATGCCCGGCAAGCCGAAGGCCGAGATCTACACGTCGGTCGGGCTGCAGAAGCAGGGCAAGAACCTGTTCTACCGCGACCTGCTGCACCATCTGTCGCATTCGAGCGACCGCTTCATCATCGCGCCCGGGATCAAGGGTCTCGTGATGCTCGTGTTCACGCTGCCGTCGTTCCCGTACGTGTTCAAGATCATCAAGGATCACTTCCCGCCGCCGAAGGACACGACGCGCGCGCAGATCATGGAGAAGTACCAGCTCGTGAAGCGCCACGACCGCCTCGGGCGGATGGCCGACACGCTCGAGTATTCGAGCGTCGCGCTGCCCCTCGCACGGCTCGATCACGCGCTCGTGCGCGAACTCGAGAAGGAAGTGCCGTCGCTGCTCGAATACGAGGGCGACGATCTCGTGATCAAGCACCTGTATATCGAGCGCCGGATGGTTCCGCTCAACCTGTACCTGCAGAACGGCACCGACGCGGACGTCGAGCACGGTGTGAAGGAATACGGCAACGCGGTGAAGGAGCTGATGAAGGCCAACATCTTTCCGGGCGACATGCTGTACAAGAACTTCGGCGTCACACGCCACGGCCGCGTCGTGTTCTACGACTACGACGAGATCGAGTACCTGACCGACTGCAACGTGCGGCGCGTGCCGCCGCCGCGCAACGAGGAAGACGAGCTGTCCGGCGAACCGTGGTATACCGTCGGCCCGCACGACATCTTTCCGGAAACCTACGGGCCGTTCCTGCTCGGCGACCCGCGCGTGCGCAGCGTCTTCATGAAGCATCACGCGGACTTTTTCGATCCCGCGCTGTGGCAGGCGAGCAAGGACAAGCTGCTGCAGGGCGAATTGCCCGATTTTTATCCGTACGACGCCGCGCTGCGCTTTTGCGTGCGCTACCCCGCGCGCTTCGGCGCGACGAACGACGGCGAAGGCGACGCGCAGCGCGCCGCCTGACGCCGGCAACACCGAATCCAATATCGACCCGATTTCCGCCAACGGAAGCCACCCGATGACTATCCAAGACAATCCGCTTTCCCATCTGTTCGACAACAACGATGCCTGGGTCAAACGCCAGCTCGCCGACGATCCCGATTTCTTCGCACGGCTCGCCGACCAGCAGGCGCCGGAATATCTGTGGATCGGCTGCTCGGATTCGCGCGTGCCGGCCAACCAGATCATCGGCCTGCCGCCGGGCGAAGTGTTCGTGCACCGCAATATCGCAAACGTCGTCGTGCACAGCGATCTGAACTGCCTGTCGGTGATCCAGTTCGCGGTCGACATCCTGCGCGTGAAGCACATCATGGTCGTCGGCCACTACGGCTGCTCGGGCGTGAACGCAGCGCTGCACAACCGCCGTGTCGGCCTCGCGGACAACTGGCTGCATCATGTGCAGGACGTGCGCGAGCGCCATGCGGCGCTGCTCGACGAATGGCCGGTCGGCGAAGCGCGGTACCGCCGCCTGATCGAGCTGAATTCGATCGAGCAGGTCGTCAACGTGTGCCGCACGACGATCGTCAACGACGCATGGGCACGCGGCCAGTCCCTCACCGTGCACGGGCTTGTGTACGGCGTGCACGACGGCCGGATGCGCAACCTCGGGATGGCCGTGTCGAACTTCGACGCGCTCGACGAAACCTACAAGCGCTGCGTGGCGGCGCTGACCGCACGCGGCCAGCATGCGCCCGACAACGACATGGTCGCGGCGGACGCCGCACGGCTCGACGGCGTCGCGCAAGCGGTCGCCGCCACGCTGAAGCCGTGCGGCGACGCACAGTGAAGTGACGCGCCAGCCGCCTGCCGGCGGCTGCCTCGCGGGCGCGACACGCATCGAACGGATCTGACACCGGCACTGCCTCGGCGGCGCCAACCCAAGGAGCGACGGCATGAAAACCGTATTGATCGTCGGTGCATCGCGCGGCCTCGGCCGCGAATTCGTCCGGCAATACCGGCGCGATGGCTGGAACGTGATCGCCACCGCGCGCGACGCGGCGTCGCTCGACGCGTTGCGCGCGCTCGGCGCGCAGCCGCATGCGCTCGACATCGCGCAGCCCGAGCAGATCGCGGCGCTCGGCTGGAAGCTCGACGGCGAGCGGCTCGATGCGGCCGTGCTCGTGTCGGGCGTGTACGGACCGCGCACCGAAGGCGTCGAGACGATCACCGCCGAGGATTTCGACGCGGTGATGCATACGAACGTGCGCGGGCCGATGCAGTTGCTGCCGATCGTGCTGCCGCTCGTCGAGGACGCGCGCGGCGTGCTGGCCGTCGTGTCGAGCCGGATGGGCAGCATCGCCGAAGCGACCGGCACGACCGGCTGGCTGTACCGCGCGAGCAAGGCCGCGCTGAACGACGCGCTGCGCATCGCGTCGCTGCAGACGCGCCATGCCGCGTGCATTTCGCTGCATCCGGGCTGGGTGCGCACCGACATGGGCGGCGCGCAAGCCGCGATCGATCCGGAAACGAGCGTGACCGGCATGCGTCGCGTCATCGCCGAATCCGGCTCGGACGTGTCTCAGGCGAACGGCCGGTTCTTCCAGTACGACGGCATCGAGCTCAGCTGGTGAGCGGCGCCGGCAACCGAGCGTTGTTAATTCATATTTCGCATGATTTCGAACCGACCTGACGCATGCCCGTGCGGCGGCGCGTCGCCCGCGCCCGCCGGCAAAGCGCCGGCGCCCCGCTATGCGGCCTGCTGCGGCCGCTTCATCGACGGCGGCGAAGCCGCCCCCACCGCACTCGAATTGATGCGCTCGCGGTACAGCGCGTACGTGCTCGGCGCGACCGCTTACCTGCGCGCGACGTGGGCCGCGCGCACCTGCCCGTCCGACCTCGACACCGACCCGGAAGCACCGGAGGCGCCGCGCTGGCTGGGCCTCGCGGTCAAACGCCACGTGCCGCTCGACGACCGGCATGCGGAGGTCGAATTCGTGGCCCGCTACAAGGTCGGCGGACGCGCGTACCGGCTCCACGAGACGAGCCGATTCGAGCGCGACGAGCAGGGATTCTGGCGCTATGTCGACGGCGAAGTAAGTGAACGCTGACAAATAGTTGCCATGTCAGACGCCGGGTAATTCCCGCATTGCACAACCTGATTTTGTCGGGCTACGATGGCCTCGAATTGGTCATGTTGCATGGCAGGGCTTACGGATGGCGTTCAGCAAGGTATTGGTGGGATGGATGGCGGCCTGTGCGCTGTCGGCCGCTCAGGCCGGTACGCTGACGAGCGCCACGACGGGTGCAGGCACCAGCGGCTCGCTCGCCCACGCCGAGCACTTCGACTACGCCGACTCGAACCTGCCGCAGGTCACCGCCGACCTCAACGAACAGATCCTTCGCATTCCGGCCGACGCGTCGGGCGCCGTCACGCTTGAGGCGACGCTTTTCAAGCCGAACGGCCCCGGCCCGTTCCCGCTCGTCGTCTTCAACCACGGCAAAAATACCGGCGATCTCCATCTGCAGCCACGCAGCCGGCCGCTCGCGTTCGCGCGCGAATTCGTGCGCCGCGGCTATGCGGTGATCGCGCCGAATCGCCAGGGCTTCGCCGGGTCGGACGGCACGTACCAGCAGGAAGGCTGCAACGTCGGCAAGAACGGCCTCGCGCAGGCCGCCGACGTCGATGCGACGGTGCGCTACATGTCGCGCCAGCCGTACGTCGATGCGTCGCGCATCGTCGTCGCCGGCACGTCGCACGGCGGCCTCGTGTCGATCGCATACGGCACCGAAGCCGCAGCGGGCGTGCGCGGCATCATCAACTTCTCCGGCGGGCTGCGCCAGGACCTGTGCGACGGCTGGCAGCACAACCTCGTCGACGCGTTCGATCAGTACGGCGCGCATACCGCCGTGCGGTCGCTCTGGCTGTACGGCGACAACGACTCGGTGTGGACGCCCGCGCTCGTCGCGCAGATGCACGACGCATACGTGTCGCACGGCACGCAGGCCCAGTTCATCGATTTCGGCCGCTACAAGGACGACGCGCACCGGCTGATCGTCGATCGCGACGGCGTGCCCGTGTGGTGGCCGGCCGTGCACGCATTCCTCGCCGAACTGAACCTGCCGACCGCGGTGCGCTATGCCGTCGCGGACCCGCACGAGCCGAAGGCCACCGGCTATGCGTCGATCGATGCGGTCAACGCGGTGCCCTATGTCGACGAAGCGGGCCGCGAAGGCTATCGCCGCTTCCTGAACCAGCACCCGAGCCGCGCGTTCGCGGTGTCGTCGGAAGGCGCGTGGTCGTGGGCCGAAGGCGGCGACGATCCCATGGCGCTCGCGCTCGACAACTGCGCGAAGCAAGGGGCGGGCGCATGCCGACTGTATGCGGTCAACGACCGCGTCGTGTGGAGCGACAACGCGACGCGGACGGCCGACAACGGCGACGATCACACCCG
The DNA here is from genome assembly GCF_002959955.1 of Burkholderia sp. BE12. Lineage (NCBI taxonomy): Bacteria > Pseudomonadati > Pseudomonadota > Betaproteobacteria > Burkholderiales > Burkholderiaceae > Burkholderia > Burkholderia sp. BE12. Next base: position 10,294 of record NZ_PREY01000056.1, read on the forward strand.
CGACATCGATACGCGCGCATTGGCTTCGCGCTGACGCGCGGCTGTCGTTCTTCCCGCTTGCAGCCCCGTCCATCAAGGTCGTCGCGGCGCGCTCTCCCCTTCTCGTCTAATCAAGCACACATTGCGTGACGCTCGCTTTTACGAGCAATCGAGTTGAATTCGCGCCAGATTTCGTCCCGTCGTCCGGCCTTGCGCCGCCTCATCGACCGGACGATCCGCGACGCAAGATCGCCCCATGTCGCCGCAAACACCGCACCATAATCGTTCCCCATATTTCGCCACGGCGCCCCGCCCCGACCCGCGATTTTTTTCTGTCGGGGGGCGGCACTCGAACGTCGCCATCTGCACGCATTTCGCCCGATCCGCCGCGTTCCGTTCCGAGCACCGCCGAACTGCGCCGAACTCCCGCCCAGCAAGGCTTTGCGGCGTTTGTAACCGCTAGTGCAACGTCCAGCGGAACACGCTAATCTCTGCGCGTTTCGTGTCCCGCCGCGCGGCATCCCGTCGATGCCGCGCGGCCGTTTTACCCCCGGAGTCGCCTTGAGTACGCCAGCCACCGACGACTGGGTCGCGCGCAGCCTGCGCGCGGTCTGGCATCCCTGCACCCAGATGAAGCATCACGAGCGCCTGCCGCTCGTCCCCGTCGCGCGCGGCGCGGGCGTGTGGCTGTACGACCGTGACGGCCGCCGCTACTTCGACGCGATCAGCTCGTGGTGGGTCAACCTGTTCGGCCATGCGAACCCGGACATCAACGCGGCGCTGAAGGACCAGCTCGACACGCTCGAGCACGCGATGCTCGCCGGCTGCACGCACGAACCGGCGATCGAACTCGCAGAACGGCTGCATGCGCTCACCGCGCGCACGCTCGGCCATGCGTTCTTCGCGTCGGACGGCGCGTCGGCCGTCGAGATCGCGCTGAAGATGAGCTTCCACGCGTGGCGCAACCGCGGCCGCGCGAACAAGCAGGAATTCGTCTGCGTCGCGAACAGCTATCACGGCGAGACGATCGGCGCGCTCGGCGTGACCGACGTCGCGCTGTTCAAGGATGCGTACGACCCGCTGATCCGCCATGCGCACGTCGTCGCGTCGCCCGATGCGCGCGGCGCGCAGCCCGGCGAGACGGCCGCCGACGTCGCGGGCCGCGCACTCGCGGACGTGCGGCGCCTGTTCGTCGAACGCGGCGACCGGATTGCCGCGCTGATCGTCGAGCCGCTCGTGCAGTGCGCGGCCGGCATGGCGATGCACGATCCGTCGTACGTGCGCGGGCTGCGCGCGCTGTGCGACGAATTCGGCGTGCACCTGATCGCCGACGAGATCGCGGTCGGCTGCGGCCGCACGGGCACCTTCTTCGCATGCGAGCAGGCCGGCGTCTGGCCCGATTTCATGTGCCTGTCGAAAGGCATCAGCGGCGGCTACCTGCCGCTGTCGCTCGTGCTCACGCGCGACGACGTGTTCGCGGCGTTCTACGACGACGACACCACGCGCGGCTTCCTGCACTCGCATTCGTACACGGGCAACCCGCTCGCGTGCCGCGCGGCCGTTGCAACGCTCGATCTGTTCGCGCGCGACGACGTGCTCGCGAGCAACGCCCGCAAATCGGCGACGCTGCGCGCGGCGCTCGCGCCGCTCGACGCGCATCCGCACGTGCGCCACCTGCGCGAGCGCGGCACGCTATTCGCATTCGACGTCGCGCTCCAAGGCGACGCGGCACGCGGTTTCTCGCGGCGCTTCTTCGAGCAGGCGCTCGCGCGCGAACTGCTGCTGCGCCCGATCGGCACGACCGTGTACCTGATGCCGCCGTACGTGATGAGCGACGACGACGTCACATGGCTCGCGCAGCGCACGCGCGACACGCTCGACGCCACGCTGGAGGACCTCGGCCGATGAGCCTGCTCGACACCCTGCAACGCGGCCTCGCCGACCTCGACGCCCAAGGGCTGCGCCGCGTGCGCCGCATCGCCGACACCGCATGCGACGCGCGCATGACCGTGAACGGCCGCGAGATCGTCGGCTTCGCGAGCAACGACTACCTCGGCCTCGCCGCGCATCCGGCGCTCGTCGCCGCGCTCGGCGAAGGCGCGCAGCGCTACGGCGCCGGCAGCGGCGGCTCGCACCTGCTCGGCGGGCATTCGCGCGCGCATGCCCGACTCGAGGACGAACTCGCGGGTTTCGCGGGCGGCTTCTCCGATGCGCCGCGCGCGCTGTACTTCAGCACCGGCTACATGGCGAACCTCGCCGCGATGACGGCGCTCGCCGGCAAGGGCGCGACGATCTTTTCCGACGCACTGAACCACGCCTCGCTGATCGACGGCATGCGGCTGTCGCGCGCGAACGTGCAGGTCTATCCGCACGCCGATACGGCCGCGCTCGCCGCGCTGCTCGACGCGTCGGACGCCGAAACGAAGCTGATCGTCAGCGATACCGTGTTCAGCATGGATGGCGATCTCGCCCCGCTCGCCGAACTCGTCGCGCTGGCCGAACGCCATGGCGCGTGGCTCGTCGTCGACGACGCGCACGGCTTCGGCGTGCTCGGCCCGCAGGGCCGCGGCGCGCTCGCGGCCGCCGCACTGCGTTCGCCGCATCTGGTGTACGTCGGCACGCTCGGCAAGGCGGCCGGCGTCGCCGGCGCCTTCGTGATCGCGCATGAAACCGTGATCGAATGGCTGATCCAGCGCGCGCGCAGCTACATCTTCACGACTGCCGCGCCGCCGGCCGTCGCGCATGCGGTATCGGCCAGCCTGAAGGTGATCGCGGGCGACGAAGGCGACGCGCGCCGCGCGCACCTCGCCGCGCTGATCGAACGCACGCGCACGCTGCTGCGCAACACGCGCTGGCAGCCGGTCGATTCGCACACGGCCGTGCAGCCGCTCGTGATCGGCGGCAACGACGCGACGCTCGCGGCGATGCGCGCGCTCGACGCGCACGGCCTGTGGGTGCCCGCGATCCGGCCGCCGACGGTGCCGGCCGGCACGTCGCGGCTGCGCGTGTCTCTGTCGGCCGCGCATTCGTTCGACGATCTCGCACGGCTCGAAGCCGCGTTGATCGAAGCCAGCGAGGCAGCCGCATGAGCACCGCCCCGCTTTCCGTCTTCGTCACCGGCACCGACACCGAAATCGGCAAGACCTTCGTCTCGGCCGCGATGCTGCACGGCTTCGCGCGGCACGGCCTGCGCGCGGCCGCGCTGAAGCCGGTCGCGGCCGGCGCGTACGAACGCGACGGCGTGTGGCGCAACGAGGATGCGGACCAGCTCGACGCCGCCGCGAACGTCGTGCTGCCGCCCGAGCTGCGCACGCCGTTCCTGCTGAAAGCGCCGGCCGCACCGCACATCGTCGCCGCGCGGGAAGGCGTGACGCTCGACCTCGACACGATCGTCGCATGCCATCGCGAAGCGCTGACGCGCGCGGACGTCGTCGTCGTCGAAGGCGTCGGCGGTTTTCGCGTGCCGTTGAACGACACGCAGGACACCGCCGATCTCGCGGTCGCGCTCGGCCTGCCCGTCGTGCTCGTCGTCGGCGTCCGGCTCGGCTGCATCAGCCACGCGCTGCTGACGGCCGATGCGATTCGCCAGCGCGGCCTCACGCTCGCGGGCTGGGTCGCCAACCACGTCGACCCGGCCATGTCGTTCGCCGACGAGAACGTCGCGACGATCCGCGACTGGCTCGCGCGCGAGCACCGTGCGCCGCTCCTCGGCCGCATCGCGCACATGACGCCGGCCGCCCCCGAATCCGCCGCGGCGATGCTCGACATCGCCGCGCTCGTCGAGTCGCTGCGCGCCGCGCGGCATTGACCAACCGATCCCCCAAATTCCGCCCAGGACAGGAAAACGAAATGACCCAAGCCCAGACCGCCGCCGTGCAACCCGACGCGATTCCCGTGGCTGCACCGGCCCCGCAACGCTGGCGCGTCGCCGACGTCGTCGCGCTGTTCGAGCTGCCGTTCAACGACCTGATGTTCCGCGCGCAGCAGGTGCATCGCGAGCATTTCGACGCGAACGCGGTGCAGCTGTCGACGCTGCTGTCGATCAAGACGGGCGGCTGCGAGGAAGATTGCGGCTACTGTTCGCAGTCGTCGCATCACGACACGGGTCTGAAGGCCGAGAAGCTGATGGACGTCGACACGGTGCTCGACGCCGCGCGCGCGGCGAAGGCGAACGGCGCCAGCCGCTTCTGCATGGGCGCCGCGTGGCGCAACCCGAAGGAGCGCCACATGCCGGCGCTGACCGAAATGGTGCGCGGCGTGAAGGAACTCGGCCTCGAGACCTGCATGACGCTCGGCATGCTCGAGGACGAACAGGCGCAGCAGCTCGCCAGCGCGGGCCTCGACTACTACAACCACAACCTCGACACGTCGCCGGAGTTCTACGGCCAGGTGATCTCGACGCGCACGTACCAGGATCGTCTCGACACGCTCGACCGCGTGCGCGACGCGGGCATCAACGTGTGCTGCGGCGGCATCATCGGGATGGGCGAATCGCGCCGCGAGCGCGCGGGCCTGATCTCGCAGCTCGCGAACCTGAACCCGTATCCGGAATCGGTGCCGATCAACAACCTCGTCGCGATCGAAGGCACGCCGCTCGAAGGCACCGCGCCGCTCGATCCGTTCGAATTCGTGCGCACGATCGCGGTCGCGCGCATCACGATGCCGAAGGCGGTCGTGCGTCTGTCGGCCGGCCGCGAGCAGCTCGACGACGCGATGCAGGCGATGTGCTTCCTCGCGGGCGCGAACTCGATGTTCTACGGCGACCAGCTGCTGACGACGAGCAACCCGCAGACGCAGCGCGACCGTGCGCTGTTCGAGCGCCTCGGGATTCGCGCGAGCCAGGCCGATGCGCTGGCGGAGAGCGTGTAAGCACACGGCAAGTTCATGCGTCGCAAAAAAACCGGGATACGTCCCGGTTTTTTTATGTGCTCGCGGCGCGCGCTCGGCCCGCGCCGCCCATCGCCCGTGGCTCTTTGAACGTGTGCCGAAAAACCCGGTTCGTACGAAATACGCGACGGTGCGCGAGCGGCGGCATCACACGTGCGACGCCGCGCCGTCGAGCGCCGCGCGCACGCGTTCGACGCGCTGCTCGTCGACGGGCGCCAGCACCTCGCCGCGCGGCCGCACGCCCGAGCCGAAATGCACCGCGCGCACGCCGGTGGCGCGCACGAAATCGCCGACCGCGTCGATCGTGAGCCCCGAGCCGGCCAGCACCGTGCAGGTCGTGCCCGCCGCCTGCCGCACGAGCCGCGTAATCGTCGCGACCGCATCGAGCACCGACGGATGGCCGCCCGACGTCAGCACGGACGTGACGGCCGGTACGCGCAGCAGCGCGTCGAACGCGGCGTTCAGATCGCGCGCGACGTCGAACGCGCGGTGGAACGTGAGCGCGCGCCCGTCGGCGGCGGCCGCGATGCGGGCCAGCGCACCGAGATCGACGTCGCCGCGCGCATCGAGCGCGCCGAACACGACGCCGTTCGCGCCGGCGGCGACGGCCGCACGCACGTCGCGCTCGATCACGCGCAGGTCGTCGGCGTCGTAGACGAACGAGCGACTGTGCGGACGCACGATCACGTTGACGGGAATCGGCACGGCGGCCACCACGGCCTCGATCAGCCCGACGCTCGGCGTGAGCCCGCCTTCGGTGATCGCGGTCACGAGTTCGAGGCGGTCGGCGCCCGCGCGGGCGGCAGCCTTTGCATCGCCGACGGTCGTGGCGATCACTTCGAGGAGAACGGAAGAAGCGGCGTGTCGGTTCATGGGCGGCCCGCGAATCGTCTGGACAATTCGCGCATCCTAGCCGAGCCGCGTGACGGACGCCAGCGCCCCGGCGGCCGCGTATGTCGGTCGAATACGTCGGCCGCGTCCTTCAGCCGCGCCGCACGAGCCAGATGCCGACCAGTGCGGACAACGCCGTCACCGCGGCGCCGGGCACGAACCTGAACATCCGCGCGCTGAAGTGCGCGCCCTGCGGCTGCATCATGTCGACGATCGCCGGTGCAAGCCGTGCGTCCCTACGCCGCTTCGGCGTCGTCGTCGCTCCAGTCGATATCGCCGCACAGCACGCGCTGCGCATCGCCGACGCGCACGGCCACCGACAGCGTCACGCACGGCTGCGCCTCGTTGATCGACAGGTACGGCCGCGTCACCTGCACGCGCCCCGGTTCGGCGATCGCCGAGCGGAAATACGGCCGGCGCAGCCAGTTCGCGCCCTGCGCGTCCGCGAGCGGCGAAAAGCGCGCCTCGGCCAGCGCGCGATCGGCGCGCAGCACGAGGTTGCGGCCCGACTGCCGGCCCTGCGCGTCGAGCAGGAAACAGCGCGCGGCCGCGTCGAGCGCGAGGAAGTTCCAGCACACCTCGTCGAGCGGCTCGCCGGCCTCGAGGCGCTCGGCCGCACGTTCGAACGCGCGCAGGTACGGTGCGAGCCGCTGCGTGTCGCGCCGCTCGCGCGCTTCGGTCTGCTGACGAAAGCGCTCGGTCAGCTCGCCGATGCAGCCGGTCGCGGCCGCGCTGTCGGGCAGCCCCGGCGCGGGCCGGCCGAAGTAGTAGCCCTGCACGAAATCGGCCTCGCACGACAGCGCGATCTGCGCTTCGTGCTCGGTCTCGATCCCTTCGACGAGCACCAGCTTGCCGGCCTCGTGCAACAACGTCACGAGCCCGTGCAGGATCGCGGTGAGCCCCGTACGGTGCGCCGCGTGCGACAGCATGATCCGGTCGAGCTTCACGATGTCCGGGTTCAGCTGCCAGATCCGCTCGAGGTTCGAGTGGCCCGCGCCGAAATCGTCGAGCGCGATCAGGAAGCCGTGCGTGCGGAATTCGCGCACGGCCTCCGCGAGCCGCTCGACGTCGTCCGCGCGCTGTTCGAGCACTTCGAGCACGATACGCCGCGGCGGCATGCCGAGCCGCTTCAGGTTCGCGAGCAGCGCGGCCGCCTGGAACGGATCCGTGAGCACGCCCGGATGGACGTTGAGAAACAGCCACTCGCGCTCCGCGCCGAGCAGCGCGAAGTTCTCCAGATGCAGCGCCTGCGCGAGCCGGTCGATCTGCAGCAGTTCGCCCCGGCGCGCGGCTTCGCCGAACACGTCGAGCGGCGACACGGGGCGGTCGAGCGCATCGTGCGCGCGCAGCAGCGCCTCGTAGCCCACCGCACGCTGGTGCGACAGGCTGAATATCGGCTGGAACACGGTCGTGAGCGTCAGGTCGCGGTGCTGCGTCGCCAGCCGTTCGAAGCCGGAGCTCATCTCCCGCTCGAACCGGTACGGCGACGCGGCGGCCGGACGCTCCTGTTGCACGATCGTCATGCCCTTCTCCTGGTGATGCGGTCGAACGCGACGTCCGCCGAACGAAACGACGAACGGGACGGCGCGCGCAATGTCATGGTTGGACCCTCGGTTGCCCGGCTCGGGCCGGGCGGCTGCCCACCTTCAAGCAAGCTCCGTGCAAGGTGCGCGGAACCTCGCGCCGCGCGGCCGCGCCGGGCCGCCGCACCATCGTGGCGCACCATCGACGCACCATTTCCGTGCGCACGCACCGGCCGCTCGAGCGCATCCGTCACGTCGGCACGCTACACTCCGTACGACCGTTTCATTCTGCCTATCCGCCGTATCGATGGAAATCGTCTTCACAGTCCTCATTCTGCTGCTGACCGTCGCGCTGTCCGGCGCCGTCACGCGCCTCCTGCCGTTGCAACTGCCGCTGCCGCTGATGCAGATCGCGTTCGGCGCGATGCTCGCGTGGCCGAAGCTGAACCTGCACGTCACGTTCGACCCTGAAATCTTCATGCTGCTGTTCATTCCGCCGCTGCTGTTCGCGGACGGCTGGCGAATTCCCAAACGCGAGCTTTACCTGCAGCGCCGCGCGATCCTGATGCTCGCGTTCGGCCTCGTGTTCATGACGGTACTCGCGGTGGGCTACTTCGCGCATTGGCTGATTCCCGAGTTGCCGCTGCCGATCGCGTTCGCGCTCGCGGCGGTGCTGTCGCCGACCGATGCGGTCGCGCTGTCCGGCATCGCAGGCAAGGGGCGCATTCCGCCGCAACTGATGCACATCCTCGAAGGCGAGGCGCTGATGAACGACGCGTCGGGCCTCGTCGCGCTGAAGTTCGCGATCGCGGCCGCGCTGACAGGCGTGTTCTCGCTGCGCGCCGCGTCGCTCACGTTCGTGATCGTCGCGGCCGGCGGGCTCGCGACGGGAGCGATCGTGTCGTGGGTGTTCAGCGCGCTGTCGACGCGCTTCCTGAATGCCGAGCAGGAAGGCGACCCGGCCCCCGGCATCGTGATGACGCTGCTGGTGCCGTTCGCGGCCTACCTGTTCGCCGAGCACCTCGACCTGTCGGGCGTGCTCGCGGCCGTATCGGCCGGGATGATGATGAATTACACGAGCTTTTCGCGCAAAAGCACCGTCGCGTCGCGCGTGCGCGCCGAAAGCACGTGGGCGATGATCGAGTTCGTGTTCAACGGCATGGTCTTCATCATGCTCGGACTGCAGTTGCCGCACATCATCGGCCGCGCGCTCGTCGACGCGCACCATACGAGCGACGCGCTGGTCGGCCGCATGATCTTCAACGTGTGCGCGATGATGCTCGCGCTGTATGCGATCCGCTTCCTGTGGGTATGGCTGCTGCGCTGGTTCGCGAGCCGCCGCGCGGCGCGCCACGGCCTCGCCGGCACGATGGCCGGCGTGCGCACGATCGCGGTGATGACGGTCGGCGGCGTGCGCGGCGCGGTCACGCTCGCGGGCGTGCTGTCGATCCCGGTCGCGCTGTCCGACGGCGCGCCGCTGCCGGGCCGCGACACCGCGGTCTTCATCGCGTCGGCCGTGATCCTGGGCTCGCTGATCGTCGCGGTGATCGGCCTGCCGCTGCTGCTGCGCGGCGTGCGATCGACGCGCAACGCGCTCGGCGACGAGGAGCGCATCGCACGCTCGGCCGCCGCGCAGGCCGCGATCCGTGCGATCGACGCGTCGCACGACGCGATCTCGGCCGACCTCGACGAATCGGGCGCGGCGCGCTGCGCGGACATCTCCGCACGCGTGATGGACCAGTACCGCCGCCGGCTGGCCGCGCTGGCCGAGGACGGCCCCACGCCGCGCGCGCAAGCGAAGCAATCCGAAACGATGGAATTGCAGATGCGGATCGCGGCCGTGCGCGCGGAACGCTCGGCGCTGTACCGGCTGCGCACCGACAGCAAGATTTCCGACGAGACGCTGACGAAGCTGCTTCGCGAGATCGACCTGTCGGAAACCGCGCTGTCGACGCGCAAGAAAGGCATTCTTTGAACGATCGGCCGCGGCCGGCGCGCAGCCGCCCGAGAGGCAAAAAAACGGCGACGCACCGGCGTCGCCGTTTTCACATCCGCCTGCCGCGGCGTTACTTCGCGACGACGACCGGAATCCCCTTCAGCATCCCCGCGCCCTTCATCTCGTCGAGCGCGTGCTGCACGGCCGCGCTCGTCGCCGCGTCGATGCCGAGCTGCAACGCGAGCTCGCGTTCCGCACGCTTCACGCCGGCGAGGTTGCGCACCTTCACGTGACCGAAGCCGCGCACGCGGGCATGCAGGTCGGCCAGTTGCACGACCTGCGCCGCATTGCCGGCCGTCATCGCGGCGAACGCACGCGCGAGCGTGGTCTCGTAATCGTCGGCCAGCGCGCGCTCCATCTTGCGCTCGACCGTGCGGCCGAACGGATCGAGCCACGTGCCGCGCAGGCCGCGCACACGCGCAAGCATGCCGAACACCGGCCACATCCACTGGCCGAACACGCGCTTCTTCGGCGTACTGCCGTCGCTGCCGGCCTTCGCGACCGTCGGCGGCGCGAGGTTGAACTTCACGCGGTACGCGTGGCCCGGCACGCCTTCGAACTGCGCTTCGAGCGCCGTGCGGAACGCATCGTCCGTGTACAGCCGCGCGACTTCGTATTCGTCCTTCACCGCGAGCAGCCGGTAGAACGTCGTCGCGACCGCGCGCGTGAGCGCGTCGTCGCCCTTCGCGCGCGCCGCGTTCACCAGCGCACGGTAGCGCTCGACGTAGCGCGCGCCGCCGTATGCGTCGAGGCGCGCTTCGCGATCGGCGATCAGCTCGGCGAGCGTCTCCGGCGCGGCTTGCGCGGCCACCGTATGCCGCGCGTTCCACAACGCGTCGAGGCCCGCCGCGTCGCCGGCCGCCATCCGGCCGATCGAGAACGCGAGCTTGTTCATCGGCACCGCGACGTTGTTCAGCTCGATCGCGCGCATCATCGCGGCGAGCGACACCGGCACGAGGCCGAGCTGCCACGCGTAGCCGAGCATCAGGATGTTCGCGCCGATCGAATCGCCGAGGAACTTCGCGGCGAGCGCCTGCGCGTCGCAGCTCGACAGATAGCCGTCGCCGGCCGCGTGGCGCATCTTCTCGAGCAGCGCATCCGCATGCAGGTTCGCGTCGGGGTTCTGCACGAACGACGCATTCGGGATCCGGTGCGTATTGACGACGATGCGCGAACGCGCGTGACGCACCGTCTGCAGCGCTTCGGCGCTCGCCCCGACGACCATGTCGCACGCGAGCAGCACGTCGGCCTGCTGCGTATCGATGCGCACCTGGTTCAGCCAGCGGTCGCTCGACGCGATCCGCACGAACGACAGCACCGAGCCGCCCTTCTGCGCGAAGCCCATGAAGTCGAGCACCGATGCGCTCTTGCCTTCGAGGTGCGCGGCCATGCTGATCAGCGCGCCGACCGTCACGACGCCGGTGCCGCCGACGCCCGTCACGAGCATGTCGAACGGCGCCGCGTCGAGGTGCGTCGCCGGCACCGGCAGCGCGTCGACGCGCGCGGCGAGCGCCGCTTCGTCGAATGCGGCGCCGGCGGCCTTCTTCAGCGCCGCGCCTTCGACCGTCACGAAGCTCGGGCAGAAGCCGTTCACGCACGAATAGTCCTTGTTGCACGACGACTGATCGATGCGGCGCTTGCGGCCGAGCGGCGTCTCGAGCGGTTCGACCGACAGGCAGTTCGACTGCACGCCGCAGTCGCCGCAGCCTTCGCACACCGCGTCGTTGATGAACAGGCGCTTGTCCGGGTCGGGGAATTCGCCCTTCTTGCGGCGACGGCGCTTCTCGGCCGCGCAGGTCTGGTCGTAGATCAGCACGGTGACGCCCGGCGTCTCGCGCAATTCGCGCTGCACCGCGTCGAGCTCGCTGCGGTGATGGAACGTCGTGCCCTTCGGAAAAAGCCCGTGATGGCCGTCGTACTTCTCCGGTTCGTCCGACACGACGACGAAGCGCGACACGCCTTCCGCCTCGACCTGCCGCGCGATCTGCGGCACCGAGATGCTGCCGTCGACCGGCTGGCCGCCCGTCATCGCGACCGCATCGTTGTAGAGGATCTTGTACGTGATGTTCGCTTTGGCGGCGACCGCCTGGCGGATCGCGAGGATGCCCGAGTGGAAGTAGGTGCCGTCGCCGAGGTTCTGGAACACGTGCTTCGTGTGGGTGAACATCGCGTGCGCGGCCCAATCGACGCCCTCGCCGCCCATCTGGATCAGGCCCGTGGTGTCGCGCTCCATCCACGACGCCATGAAGTGGCAGCCGATGCCGGCCTGCGCGATCGAGCCTTCCGGCACCTTCGTCGACGTGTTGTGCGGGCAGCCCGAGCAGAAATACGGCGTGCGCTTCACCGCATCGGCCTCGTTCGACAGGATCTGCGGCGCGACGAGATCGACGACGCGCTCACGGCGGTCGAGCGCCGGCTTGTGCCGCGCGAGCCACTCGGCGAACACGGGCAGAATGCGCGACGGACGCAGCTCGCCGAGCTCGGACAGCAGGCACGCGCCGGCGGCGTCATGCTTGCCGAGCACGCGCGGGCGCGCGCCTTCGGTGCGGTTGTACAGGTAGTCCTTGATCTGCTGCTCGATGACCGGGCCCTTCTCCTCGATCACCAGCACTTCGGCGAGCCCGCCGACGAAGGTCTCGACGCGTGTCATTTCGAGCGGATACGACAGGCCGACCTTGTAGATCCGCACGCCGGCCGCGTCGAGATCGGCGACCGTCAGGTCGAGGCGGCGCAGCGCTTCCATCAGGTCGAGGTGCGCCTTGCCGCAGGTGACGATCCCGACGTTCGCCTGCGCGCTCGGCGCGATCCACTTGTCGATGCTGTTGGCGCGCGCGAAATGGCGGACCGCGTCAAGCTTCGCCGCGAGGCGCGCCTCGATCGTGAGGCTCGGCAGGTCGGGCCAGCGATTGTGCAGGCCGCCCGCGGGCGGCGCGAAGCCTTCCGGCGCCGGCCACCGCGTCTGCAATGCATCGAGGTCGACGGTGGAGCCCGACTCGACCGTTTCCGAGATCGCCTTGAAGCCGACCCACGCACCCGAGTAGCGCGACAGCGCCCAGCCGTACAGGCCGAATTCGAGCATGTCGGCGATGTTCGACGGGTTCACGACCGGCATGTGCCACGCCATCATCGCGAAGTCGCTCTGGTGCGGCATCGACGACGACACGCAGCCATGGTCGTCGCCCGCGACGACCAGCACGCCGCCGTGCGGCGACGAACCGTACGCGTTGCCGTGCTTCAGCGCGTCGCCCGCGCGATCGACGCCCGGACCCTTGCCGTACCACATCGCATACACGCCTTCGACCGTGCGCTCGGGGTCGGCCTCGACGCGCTGCGTCCCGAGCACGGCCGTGCCGCCGAGCTCCTCGTTGATCGCGGGCAGAAAGCGCACGCCGCTCGCGTCGAGCAGTTTCTTCGCCTTCCACAGCTGCTGGTCAACCATGCCGAGCGGCGAGCCGCGATAGCCGCTGACGAAGCCGGCCGTATCGAGCCCCAGTTCGGCGTCGACCGTGCGCTGCATCAGCAGCAGGCGGACCAGCGCTTGCGTGCCGGTCAGGAAGATCCGGCCGCGCGTCGCGGTCAGGTTGTCGGTCAGGCGGTAGTCGGACAGGGCAGGCGTGCCGTCGACGGGCAGGCGGGCGGTCATGGGGGGAAGTCTCCGGATTGTGCTGTTCTGGGCCGCGCGCGACGGGGCGTCGGATGACGCCGGGGGCCGGCAGCGAATGGCTCTATTTTTTCGCGCGCAGCCGAGAATGTTTTTCCTCATCTTGCTCGGACCGGCGGGCAGCGAGAAAAACTGCGCAGCTTTTGGTCGGGATTTGAGAGAGTTTTCGCGCGGGTGGTGGGGG
>NZ_PREY01000057.1:0-21853 GCF_002959955.1 Burkholderia sp. BE12
CGCCCGCCCCACGCCATGGACTCCACACCGCCGTTCGCTCCGCACCTCTACTTCTGCGACGCCCGCCTCGTGGGGCCGCTCGACGCGTGGCCGCGAACCTTCGCGCATATCGCCGGCATGGGCTTCGATCACGTGCTCGTCGGTGCATTCTGGGCCGCGAGCGTCGCCGGCTTTCCGCGCCACGTGGCCGATTTCCGGCGGCCGGCCCAGTCGTTCGCGACGCGTGCGAGCGCGCTCGAAACCTTCTCGCGGCTCGCGCAGCTTGCGAAGGGCCACGGGCTGCGCCTGCTGCTCGAAGTCGTGCCGGATCGCATCGCGCGCGAGAACCCGCTGCGCGCCGAGCATCCCGACTGGTACGTCGAGCACACGCACGACGACGCGCTGATCGATCCGCGCGGCACCGCGCACGCGCTGGACATCGCGCACGCGAACGCCGGCGATGAAGCGGCGCGCGACGCGCTCTCGGCATGGTGGTGCGCGCATCTCGCGACGTTCGCCGACGGGGGCGCGGCCGGCTTCCTGATCGACGCCCCCCATCATCTGCCGGCCGAATGGTGGCCCGGCTGGCGCGCGGCGCTGCGCCGTGCGCGCCCGGATGTCGCCGTGCTCGCCGGGGTGCCCGGCCATGCGCGCGACGCGCTCGCGCAGTTCGAAACCGCCGGGTTCGACGCGGTGTTTTCATCGGTGCGCTGGTGGGATCTGCACGCGCCGTGGTTCGCGGACGAACACCGGCTGCTGCGGCGCATCGGCGCGCCGATCGCGTTTCCCGATGCGCCGGACGGCCCGCGTCTCGCCGACGACTGGCCCGACGCATCGGACGACACCCTTGCCCGCGCGTATCGCCGCGCGCTCTGGACGGCCGCCGCCGTCGGCACCGGCTGGCTCGTGCCGATGGGCTTCGAGCGCGGCGTGACGGTGCCGCTGATGGCCCGCGACGCGGATGCCGAACGCTACCGCGCCGCATTCGAGCACGCCCGTTTCGACCTGTCGGGCGCGATCGCCAACGCAAATGCATGGCGCCGCGCCACGCCCGTCGTGGCGGCTCGCGGCGAAATCGCGCAACTGAGCGCGCCGGGCGCGAATGCGACCGTGCTGCTGCGCGGCACCGGGCCGTTGCTCGAACACGACGACGCGGCGTTGCTGATCGCGTTGAACCCCGATCTCGACGCGCCGGCCACGGTCGACCCCGCGACGATCCTGCCCGGCGTGCCCGGCGGCTTCACGCGCGTCGTCACGCAGGACGGCGCGCGAACGCATCCGCCGGCCGCGCTCGAGCCGTTCACGCTCGCGCCCGGCGCGTATGCGCTGCTGCACGCGTGGCAGGCGCCGCCCGTCACGACGCGCCCCGACGCTGCGCGCGAGCGCACCGTGCTGTCGGCGGCGCTCGCGGGCGACCGGATCGCGATCGAGCGCGTCGAGCCGTCGGTCGACGACGGCCGCTTCGCGATCAAGCGGGTGATCGGCGAGCCGCTCGTCGTCCGTGCGTCGATCTTCACGGACGGGCACGCGCATCTGGCGGCCATGCTCCAGTGGCGCGCCGCCGACGAGGACACCTGGCGCGAAATACCGTTCGAAGCCGAGCCGAACGACCGTTGGCATGCGCGCGTCATGCTCGACCGGCTCGGTCGCCATGAATTTCGGGTGATCGCGTGGCGCGACGACTGGGCGTCGCTGGTCACCGACATCGCGAAGAAGCGGGCGGCCGGCCAGGACGTGACGCTGGAGGTGCGCGAAGCGCAACTGCTGCTCGCGACCGCGCTGAAGCTCGCCGAGCCGGCCGATCCGCGCGCGGTCAAGCAGATGGAGCGGCTCGCCGCCGAGCTCAAGGACGCGTCGCCCGACGAGCGCCTCGCGCGGATCGGCGCGCCCGCGCTCGCCGATGCGTTCGCGGCGCTGCGCTACCGCCCGTTCGTCACGCACGACGCGACGACCTACCCGGTCGAGGTCGAACGCCGCAAGGCGCGCTTCTCGAGCTGGTACGAGATGTTTCCGCGCTCGGCGAGCGACGATCCGCACCGGCACGGCACGTTCGACGACGTGATCGGCCATTTGCCGCGCATCCGCGACATGGGTTTCGACGTGCTGTATTTCCCGCCGATCCACCCGATCGGCACGTCGGCCCGCAAGGGCCGCAACAACAGCCTGACCGCCGGCCCCGACGATGTCGGCAGCCCGTACGCGATCGGCTCACCCGACGGCGGGCACACGGCCGTGCATCCCGAGCTCGGCACGCTCGAATCGTTCCGCGCGCTGATCGACGCCGCGCGCGTGCACGGGCTCGACATCGCGCTCGATTTCGCGATCCAGTGCTCGCCCGACCATCCGTGGCTCGCCGCGCATCCGGGCTGGTTCGCGTGGCGGCCCGACGGCTCGCTGCGCTTCGCGGAGAATCCGCCCAAGCGCTACCAGGACATCGTGAACCCCGATTTCTACGCGCCGGACGCGCTGCCCGACCTGTGGCTCGCGCTGCGCGACGCGGTGCTGTTCTGGGTCGACGCGGGCGTGCGGATCTTCCGCGTCGACAACCCGCACACGAAGCCGCTGCCGTTCTGGGCATGGATGATCGCCGACGTGCGCGGCCGGCATCCGGACGTCGTGTTCCTGTCCGAGGCGTTTACGCGGCCGGGGATGATGTACCGGCTCGCCAAGGTCGGCTTCTCGCAGTCGTACACGTACTTCACGTGGCGCGAGTCGAAGCGCGACTTCATCGACTACCTGACCGAACTGACGGCCGGCCCCGCGCGCGAATTCTTCCGGCCGAACTTCTTCGTCAACACGCCCGACATCAACCCGCGCCACCTGCAGAACGCGCCGCGCTCGCAGTTCGTGATCCGCGCGGCGCTCGCGGCGACGCTGGCCGGCTCGTGGGGCCTGTACTCGGGCTTCGAGCTCGGCGAATCGGCGCCGCTGCCGGACAGCGAGGAATACGCGAATGCCGAGAAATACGAGCTGCGCGCGCGCGACTGGAGCAAGGCCGCGCACATCGGCACGGAAATCGCACGGCTGAACCGCGCGCGGCGCGATCACCCGGCGCTGCAGACTCATCTCGGGCTCACGTTCGTCGATGCCGACAACGACTCGGTGCTCGTATTCATGAAGGCGACGCCCGCGTTCGACAGCGTGGTGGTCGTTGCAATCAGCCTCGACCCGTGGCATCCGCAGGCCGCGAACTTCACGCTCGATGCGGCGCTGTGGCGCGGCCTCGGGCTGGTCGACGGCGAACCGCTCGATGCGCTCGAACAGGACGCCGCGCATGCGCAAACCTGGCGCGGCCGTCGCCAGTACGTCTCGCTCGATCCGCACGTGCGGCCGTACGCAATCTGGCGGCTCGCGCCGTCTCCGGGCGCCGCGCGGGCGGCGGCGCCCGCACCGGACGACGCCCGACACTCCTCGGGAGCCCACGGATGATGAAACGCGAAGATTCCCTCGACGACGTACGGCGCGCGCAGTTCCCGTCGCTCGCGCCGGCCGGCACGCCGCGCCGGCGCCGCGCGCGCCGCCGCGAACCCGCGCTCTGTGCGGACGATCCGCTGTGGTACAAGGACGCGATCATCTACCAGGTGCACGTGAAGTCGTTCTACGACTCGAACAACGACGGCATCGGCGATTTCCCCGGCCTGATCGCGAAGCTCGACTACATCGCCGAACTCGGCGTCGACACGATCTGGCTGCTGCCGTTCTATCCGTCGCCGCGCCGCGACGACGGCTACGACATCGCCGACTACCGCGACGTGCATCCCGACTACGGCACGCTGGCCGACGTGCGGCGCTTCATCCGCGAGGCGCACGCGCGCGGCATCCGCGTGATCGCCGAGCTCGTGATCAACCACACGTCGGACCAGCACCCGTGGTTCCAGCGCGCGCGCCGCGCGAAGCCGGGCTCCACGCATCGCGACTACTACGTGTGGTCCGATACCGACACGAAATACGCGGGCACGCGGATCATCTTTCTGGATACCGAAACGTCGAACTGGACCCACGACCCGGTGGCCGGCCAGTACTACTGGCACCGCTTCTATTCGCACCAGCCGGACCTGAACTTCGACAACCCGGCGGTCGTGCGCGAAGTGATCCAGGTGATGCGCTTCTGGCTCGACCTCGGCATCGACGGGCTGCGGCTCGACGCGGTGCCGTACCTGGTCGAGCGCGAAGGCACGAACAACGAGAACCTGCCGGAAACGCACGCGATCCTGAAACGGATCCGCGCGACGATCGACGCCGAGTATCCGAACCGGATGCTGCTCGCGGAAGCGAACCAGTGGCCGGAAGACGTGCAGGAATACTTCGGCAACGAGGACGAATGCCACATGGCGTTCCACTTCCCGCTGATGCCGCGCATCTACATGTCGATCGCGAGCGAGGATCGCTTCCCGATCCTCGACATCATGCGGCAGACGCCGGCGCTCGCGCCGAGCAATCAGTGGGCCGTGTTCCTGCGCAACCACGACGAGCTGACGCTCGAGATGGTCACCGATTCGGAGCGCGACCTGCTGTGGCAGACCTACGCGAGCGACCGCCGCGCGCGGCTGAATCTCGGCATCCGGCGCCGGCTCGCGCCGCTGATGGAGCGCGACCGGCGCCGCATCGAGCTGATCAATTCGCTGCTGCTGTCGATGCCCGGCACGCCGGTGATCTACTACGGCGACGAGCTCGGGATGGGCGACAACATCCACCTCGGCGACCGCGACGGCGTGCGCACGCCGATGCAGTGGTCGTCGGATCGCAACGGCGGCTTCTCGCGCGCCGACCCGGAAATGCTCGTGCTGCCGCCGGTAATGGGCTCGCTGTACGGCTATGACGCGATCAATGTCGAGGCGCAGACGCGCGATCCGCATTCGCTGCTGAACTGGACGCGGCGCATCCTCGCGACGCGCCGCGCATCGCAGGCGTTCGGGCGCGGCACGATCCGCTTCCTGCGGCCGGAGAACCGCAAGGTGCTCGCGTACCTGCGCGAGCTGGACGGCCACGAGCCGGTGCTGTGCGTCGCGAACCTGTCGCGCGCGTCGCAGGCGGTCGAACTCGACCTGTCCGAATTCGCGGGCCGCGTGCCGATCGAGATGACGTCCGATTCGCCGTTTCCGCCGGTCGGCCAGCTCCCGTATCTCCTCACCTTCCCGCCGTACGGGTTCCTGTGGTTCGTGCTCGCCGAGCATGGCCGCGAGCCGTCGTGGCGGCAGCCGCACGCGGAGCCGCTGCCCGAATACGTGACGCTCGTGATGCGGCGCGGCGATACGCGGCCGGACGTCTCGCAGCTGCACGCGCTCGCGCACGACGCGCTCGCGTCGTGGCTCGCGCGGCGGCGCTGGTTCGCGTCGAAGGATCGCGCGATCGGCGACGCGTGGCTGAACGTCGTCACGCCGGTGCCGGATGAATCGTTCCAGTATGCGGAGGCGTGGGTGTCCGCGAGCGACGGCCGCGTCGAACGCTATGTGGTACCGCTCGCGGCCGCCTGGGGCGGCGAGACGTCCCATCCGTTGTTCGCGCAGCTCGCCCTGGCGCGCGTGCGGCGCGGCCACACGGTCGGCTACCTGACCGACGCGTTCGCGCTGCCGGCGTTCGCGCGCGGAATGCTGCGCAAGCTGCGCGACGGCGCGACGGTGCCGACGTCCGACAGCGGCCGGCTCACCTTTCTTCCGGAAGACGCACTCGTCGGGCTGGACCCGGGCGACGACGCGGAAGTGCGCTGGCTCGCGGCCGAGCAGAGCAACAGCTCGCTCGTGATCGGCGACGCGATCGTGCTGAAACTCGTGCGCAAGGTCGCGCACGGCATTCATCCGGAAGCGGAAATGAGCCGGCACCTGACGCGCATCGGTTATGCGAACACCGCGACGCTGGCCGGCGAAGTCGTGCACGTCGATCCGGACGGCACGCCGCACACGGTCGCGATCCTGCAGCGCTACGTCGACAACCAGGGCGACGCATGGACGCGTTCGTTCGACTTCCTGCGTCGCGCGATCGACGAGCTGGCGCTGCCGGCCGCGGGCGATGGCGAGGCCGCCGAGACGGAGGAAGAGCCCGATGCGCTGCTCGGCTACGCGGCGTTCGCGGGCATCATCGGCACGCGGCTCGGCCAGTTGCACGTCGCGCTCGCGCAGCCGTCGGACGATCCCGCGTTCGCGCCGGAGCGCGCGACGCCCGAGCACGTCGACGGCTGGTGCGTGGACGCGATCGCGTCGTTCGAGCATGCGCTCGACGTGCTGCGCACGCGGCTCGACGCGCTCGATGCGGCCACCCGGGCGTCGGCCGACGCGCTGCTCGCGTCGCGCGACGCGGCCGTGCGGGCGCTCGGCGAACTCGTGCCGCGCACGCTCGATGCGCAATGCACGCGGATTCACGGCGATTTTCATCTGGGCCAGGTGCTCGACGTGCAGGGCGACGCGTTGCTGATCGACTTCGAAGGCGAACCGGCGCGCCCGCTCGAGCGGCGTCGCGCGAAATCGCATCCGCTGCGCGACGTGGCCGGCCTGCTGCGCTCGCTGTCGTACGTGAGCGCGACCGCGCAGTTCGCGATCGAAAAAGCGCCGCCGCAAGCCGCCGGCCGCAAGCGCGCGCTGTTCGACCGCTTCGGCCAGGCCGCCGCCGACCGCTTCGTCGAATGCTATCGCGCGGCCGCGGACCTCGCGCCCGCGCGCTTCGTCGACCCGCGCTACGCGGACCGCCTGCTCGCGCTGTTCCTGATCGACAAGGCGTCGTACGAGCTGTGCTACGAGGCCTCGAACCGGCCCGACTGGCTGAGCGTGCCGGTCGGCGGGCTCGCGGCGCTGGTCGAGCGCCTGCTCGGCGACGGCGCGCTGCCCGACGACGGAGGAAACCCATGACCGACACGCTGTTCGAACGCGCCGATATCGATGCACTGCTCGCCGGCCGCCATCCCGACCCGTTCGCGTGCCTCGGGCCGCACGAACAGGCCGACCGGATCGTCGTGCGGGCGCTGCTGCCCGGCGCCGAACGAGTACGCGCGCTGTCGCCGGACGGCGCCGAACTCGGCGCGCTCGCGTGCATCGATCGCGCCGGCTGCTTCGCGGGGACGATCGCGCACGACGGCGGCTGGCCCCATTACCTGCTCGCGATCGACTGGCCGAACGCGCACCAGGTGACCGACGACGCGTACGCCTTCGGCACGCTGCTCGACGACGCGGCGCTCGCGCGCTTCTCGGCCGGCGACCCGGCCGCCGTGCTCGACTGCCTCGGCGCGACGCCCGTGCGCGTCGGCGATACCGACGGCGTGCGCTTCGCGGTCTGGGCGCCGACCGCGCAGCGCGTATCGGTGGTCGGCGATTTCAACGGGTGGGACGGGCGCCGCCATCCGATGCGGCTGCGACGGCCGTCGGGCGTGTGGGAGCTGTTCGTGCCGGGCATCGGCGCGGGCGAGCGCTACAAGTACGAGCTGCGCGCGGCCGACGGGCGCGTGCTGCCGCACAAGGCCGATCCGTGCGCGCGCGCGACCGAGGCGCCGCCGCGCACGGCGTCGGTGGTCGCCGACGTCGCGGCGCTCGACGCGTTCGCGTGGCACGACGACGGCTGGATGCATGCGCGGCCGCGCACCGATCGCTATCGCGTGCCGTGGTCGATCTACGAGGTCCATCCGGAGTCGTGGCAACGCATCCCCGAGGAAATGGAGCGCAGCGCGACGTGGGACGAGCTGGCGGAGCGGCTGATTCCCTACGTCAAGGGAATGGGCTTCACGCACGTCGAATTCATGCCGATCGCCGAATACCCGTTCGGCGGCTCGTGGGGCTACCAGCCGCTCGCGCAGTTCGCGCCGTCCGCGCGCTTCGGGCCGGTGGACGGTTTCGCGCGGTTCGTCGATCGCGCGCATGCGGCCGGCATCGGCGTGATCGTCGACTGGGTGCCCGCGCATTTTCCGAACGACGCGCACGGGCTCGCGCAATTCGACGGCAGCGCGCTGTACGAGCACGCCGATCCGCGCGAGGGGATGCATCCCGACTGGAACACCTGCGTGTTCAACGTCGGGCGCACGGAGGTCGGCGCGTTCCTCGTCGCGTCGGCGCTCGCGTGGGCGCGCCGCTATCACGTCGACGGCATCCGCGTCGATGCGGTCGCGTCGATGCTGTACCGCGACTATTCGCGCAAGGAAGGCGAATGGGTGCCGAACGTGTACGGCGGCCGCGAAAACCTCGAATCGGTCGCGTTCCTGCGCCGGTTGAACGACACGCTGCACGGTGCGGACGCGCCGGCCGGCGTCGTCACCGTCGCGGAGGAATCGACCGCGTGGCCGGGCGTCACCGCGCCGACCGGCGACGGCGGGCTCGGCTTCGACTTCAAGTGGAACATGGGCTGGATGCACGACACGCTCGCGTATCTGCACGAAGACCCGATCCACCGCCGCTATCACCACGACCGGATGACGTTCGGGCTCGTGTACGCGTTCTCCGAGCGCTTCGTGCTGCCGCTGTCGCACGACGAGGTCGTGCACGGCAAGGGTTCGCTCGTCGCGAAGATGCCCGGCGACGCATGGCAGCGGCTCGCGACGCTGCGCGCGTATTTCGGCTTCATGTGGGCGCATCCCGGCAAGAAGCTGTTGTTCATGGGCAGCGAATTCGCGCAATGGGCCGAGTTCGCGCACGATGCGACGCCGCACTGGGACTTGCTCGACGCGCCCGCGCATCGCGGCGTGCAGCGGCTCGTGCGGGACCTCAACCGCGCGTATGCGGCCGAACCGGCGCTGCATGCGCTCGACTGCCATGCGGCCGGATTCTCCTGGCTGATCGGCGACGACCGCGACAACAGCGTGTTCGCGTTCGTGCGCCGCGACGATGCGGGGCGCCTGGTCGTCGCCGTCTGCAACTTCACGCCCGTGCCGCGCGCCGGCTATCGCCTCGGGTTGCCCGCGGCCGGCCAGTGGCGCGAACTGATGAACACCGATGCCGCGACGTACGGCGGCACCAACGCCGGCAACGACGGCGCCGTGTGGGCCGAAGCCGTGCCCGCTCACGGCGAGGCGTGGTCGGCGACCTTGCGCCTGCCGCCGCTCGCGACCCTGTGGCTGACACCTGCCTGATTTCCCGCGCCTTCGACACGGAGATCCGCCCCATGCCGACCGCCCTGCCTGCCCGTCTCGACCCTGGCCGCTGCTACCCGCTCGGCGCCACTTGGGACGGTCTCGGGACCAACTTCGCGGTATTTTCCGCGCATGCGCAGCGCATCCAGCTGTGCGTGTTCGATCCGACCGGCCGCAAGGAGCTCGCGCGCCTCGACCTGCCCGAATGCACCGACGAGGTGTGGCACGGCTACCTGCCCAACGCGCATCCGGGCACCGTGTACGGCTTTCGCGCGGATGGCCCGTACCAGCCGCAACACGGCCACCGCTTCAATCCGACCAAGCTGCTGCTCGACCCGTACGCGCGCAAGCTGGTCGGCCATTTCCGCTGGTCGGACGCGCTGTTCGGCTATCGCGTGCATTCGAACCGGGCGGACCTGTCGATCGACCGCCGCGATTCGGCGCCCGCGATGCCGAAGGCCGTGGTCGTCGACGAGGCGTTCGACTGGAGCACCGACCGCCGGCCGAACGTGCCGTGGCGCAGCACCGTGATCTACGAGACCCACGTGCGCGGCGCGTCGATGCGCCGCGCCGGGCTGCGCCAGCCGGAGCGCGGCACGTTCGCATCGCTCGCGCATCCGGCGTTCGTCGATCATCTGCTGTCGATCGGCGTGACGACGGTCGAGCTGCTGCCGGTTCATGCATTCCTGCAGCAGCGCGCGCTCGTGCATCGCGGGCTGCGCAACTACTGGGGCTACGACACGGCCGCGTTCTTCGCGCCGGAACCCGCGTACCTCACGACGCGACGGCTCGACGAAATGCGCATCGCGATCCGCCAGCTGCATGCGGCCGGCATCGAAGTGGTGCTCGACGTCGTCTACAACCACACGTGCGAAGGCAATCAGCTCGGGCCGACGCTGTCGTGGCGCGGCCTCGACAACGCGAGCTATTACCGGCTGCGGCCCGACGATCCGCGTTACCACGTCGACGAAACCGGCTGCGGCAACACGCTGAACATGTCGCATCCGCGCGTCGTGCAGATGGTGATGGACTCGCTGCGCTACTGGGCGACCGCCTTCAACATCGACGGCTTCCGCTTCGATCTCGGCGTGACGCTCGGCCGCGAGGATCACGGCTTCGAGCCGGGCGCGGGGTTTTTCGACGCATTGCGGCAGGACCCGGTGCTCGCGCAGCGCAAGCTGATCACCGAGCCGTGGGATCTCGGCCCCGGCGGCTATCAGCTCGGCCGCCATCCGCCCGGCTTCGCCGAATGGAACGACCGGTTCCGCGACACCGTGCGGCGCTTCTGGCGCGGCGACGCCGGACAGCGCCCGGAACTGGCCGCGCGGCTGTCGGGCTCGGCCGACCTGTTCAACCACGGGCGGCGCCGCACGTGGGCGTCGGTCAATTTCATCACCGCGCACGACGGCTTCACGCTGGCCGACCTCGTGTCGTATGCGGGCAAGCACAACGACGCGAACGGCGAGGACAACCGCGACGGCCGCGACGACAACTGCAGCGCGAACTGGGGCGCCGAAGGGCCGACCGACGACAAGGCGATCCGCGCCGTGCGAGGGCGCATCGCGCGCTCGATGCTCGCGACGCTGTTTACCGCGCTCGGCACGCCGATGCTCGTGGCCGGCGACGAATTCTGCCGCACGCAGCACGGCAACAACAACGCGTATTGCCAGGACAACGAACTGTCCTGGCTCGACTGGGAGCTGGCGCGCAGCGACGACGGCGTGCAGATGACGCGCTTCGTGTCGCGGCTCGCCGCGCTGCGGCGCATGTATCCGGTGATGTCGGCGCCGCGCTATCCGTCGGGCGACCGCGACGGCGCGCCGGGCATGCGCGAGATCGGCTGGTTCGACGAACGCGGCGACGCGCTCACCGTGCCCGCATGGGAAGACGGCGAAGGCCGCGCGCTGACGATGCGGCGTGTCGGCACCGGCCGCACCGGCCGCACCGAGGCATTGCTCGTGATGCTGAACGCATCGGCCGGGACCATCACGTTCAAGCCGCCGGCGCCCGTGCTCGAGTACCGCATCCTGGTCGATACCGCGACACCCGACGCCGGCCCGCGTTCGTGGCCGGAAACCGGGCTCGACGTCGCCGCGCACACGGCCGTGATCGCGGTCGCGGCCGTGCCGCCCGATCATCCTTCCTGAGGACCGCCATGACCACCCGTTCCGCCCGCCCCACCGGCACGCATGCATTCGAATCGTCGTTCGGCGCGACCTGCGTCGAGGCCGACCGCACGCGCTTCCGGCTGTGGGCGCCCGCGAGCCGTACGGCCGCCGTCGAGCTGCAGGACGAAGGCGGCCGAGCGATTCCGATGACGCCGGCCGGCGACGGCTGGTTCGAGACGGTCGCGCCGTGCGGCCCCGGCACGCTATATCGCTACCTGCTCGACGACGCGCTCGCGGTGGCCGATCCCGCGTCGCGCTTCCAGCCCTACGACGTGCTGGGCCCGAGCCAGGTCGTCGATCCGGCCGCGTACCGCTGGCGCCACGACGGGTGGCGCGGCCGCCCGTGGCACGAAACGGTGCTGTACGAGCTGCACGTCGGCGCATGCGGCGGCTACGCGGCCGTCGAGCGGCGGCTGCCGTCGATCGCCGAACTCGGCGTGACCGCGGTCGAACTGATGCCCGTCAATGCGTTCCCCGGGGCGCGCAACTGGGGCTACGACGGCGTGCTGCCGTTCGCGCCCGATGCGTCGTACGGGCGGCCCGAGGAGCTGAAATCGCTGGTCGACACCGCGCACGGGCTCGGGCTGCAGGTGTTCCTCGACGTCGTGTACAACCATTTCGGCCCCGAAGGCAACCTGCTGCCGCGCTACGCGCCCGATTTCTTCCGCGCGGACCAGCAGACCGCGTGGGGGCCGGCGATCGACTTCTCTCGGCCGCAAACGAGCGCGTTCTTCATCGACAACGCGCTGTACTGGCTCGACGAATACCGTTTCGACGGGCTGCGCATCGACGCCGCGCACGCGATCGACGACGACGCGTGGCTGCGCGAACTCGCGCGCCGCGTGCGCGCGTACGCGGGCGACGCGCGCCACGTGCATCTCGTGCTGGAGAACGAGCGCAATACCGCGAGCCTGCTCGGCCCCGGCGGCTTCGACGCGCAATGGAACGACGACTTCCACAACAGCGCGCACGTGCTGTTGACCGGCGAGCGCGACGGCTACTACCGCGCGTACGCCGACGCGCCGCTGCGCCATTTCGCGCGCACGCTCGGCGAAGGCTTCGCGTATCAGGGCGAGCCGTCGCCGCTGCGCGACGGCGCCGCACGCGGCGAGCCGAGCACGCATTTGCCGCCGACCGCGTTCGTCGCGTTCCTGCAGAACCACGACCAGATCGGCAACCGTGCGTTCGGCGAACGGCTGCGCGCGCTCGCGAACGACGACGCCGTGCGCGCGGCGACCGCGCTGATGCTGCTCGCACCGTCGATTCCGCTGCTGTTCATGGGCGAGGAGGACGGCAGCACGCAGCCGTTCCAGTTCTTCACCGACTATCGCGGCGCGCTCGCCGACGCGGTGCGCGACGGCCGGCGCCGCGAATTCGCCGCGTTTCCCGCATTCGCCGACGCCGCGCACCGCGACGCGATTCCCGACCCGAACGACATCGCGACGTTCGTGCGTTCGTCGTCGCACCACCCGCCCGACGAGTCGTGGCCCGACGCGGCCGCCTGGCGCCGCTTCTACCGCAGCGCGCTGGCCGTGCGCGCGGCGCTCGTGATCCCGCATCTGGCCGGTGTGCGGTCGCTCGGCGTCGACCTGCTCGCGGGCGACGGCGACCCGCAGGCGCTCGTCGCGCGCTGGCGTCTCGGCGACAGCAGCACGCTGACGATCGCGCTGAATCTCGGGTCGCACGACGCGGCGCTGCCCGGGCTGCCGGTCGGCAAGATCGTGTTCGAGACGCCGCCGCGCGCACGCGACCGGCTGCCGGGCCGGCAATTGCCGCCGCGCGCGTGCATCGCGTGGCGCGACGGCGCGGTCAACCAGGATGCGCGGCAGCACCGCGCGAACGGACGGAGCGCATCATGACGACCGACGTTCCGATCACGGCGCTCGCCCGTGCGGCCGGGCTGGAACCCGAATGGACCGACGCGGGCGGCGTCGCTCGGCGCGTGGACGACGACGCGCTCGTCGCGCTCGTCGATGCGCTCGGCTGGCCGTGCGGCACCGCGATCCAGCGGGTCGACAGCGCGGCGGCGCTCGCCGACGCGAACGCGGCGCCGCCGCGCGTCGTGACCGGCGACGCCGGCCTGCCGCTGACGCTGCCCGCGACCGTCGCGTCGCCGGGCGCGCGCTTCCGGATCTCGCTCGAAACCGGCGGGCACGTGGACGGGCGCGTGGGCGGCGCGGGCGAACACGGCACGCTGCCGCCGCTCGCGATGCCGGGCTATCACGCGCTCGACGTCGGCGAGCAGCGCATCGGCTTGGCGATCGCGCCGCCGCGTGTGCAGCCCTTCGACGCGTTCGCACGCGGACGCGACGCGGGCCGCTGGGGTATCGCCGCGCAGCTCTACAGCCTGCGCCGCACCGGCGACGACGGCGCGGGCGACTACACGGCACTCGCGCGGCTGGCCGCGCAGGCGGCGCGCCACGGCGCGCAGGCGGTGGCGATCAGCCCGACGCATGCCGGCTATCCGGCGCTCCCCGCGCACGACAGCCCGTATTCGCCGTCGTCGCGACGCTGGCACAACGTCGCGTATCTCGACTGCGACGCGGTACCGGGCGCCGATGCCGCGCCTCGCGCATCCACGGCCACGGCCGATACCGCGTTGATCGACTGGCCGCGCGTGCTGCCGGCGAAGCTGCGCCGCCTGCGTGCGTGCTTCGACGCGTGGCGCGCCAGCGACGACCCGTCGCGCGACACGTACCAGCGTTTTCGCGCGGCGGGCGGCGCGGCGCTCGACGCGCATGCGCGCTTCGATGCGCTGCAGGCGTTCTGCATCGAGCACGGGATCGGCGCGGACTGGCGGCAGTGGCCCGCGCCATGGCGCATGCCGGGATCGGCGGAAGTCGACGCGTTCGCGCACGCGCATGCCGACACGATCGCATTCCACACGTTCCTGCAATGGTGCGCGTCGCGCGCGCTCGGCGACGCGCAGCACGCGGCGCGCGGCGCGGGCATGGCGACCGGGCTGATCGCCGATCTCGCGGTCGGCTCGGATCGCGCCGGGAGCGACGCGTGGGCGCACGGCACGACGCTGCTGCGCGGCGTGTCGCTCGGCGCGCCGCCGGACCTGTTCAATGCGGCCGGCCAGGCGTGGGGCGTGACGACGTGGACGCCCGATGCGCTGCGCGCGGACGGCTTCATGCCGTTCATCGAGCTGCTGCGCGCCGCGTTCGCGCACGCGGGCGGCATCCGCATCGATCACGTGCTCGGCTTCGCGCGGATGTGGATCGTGCCGGACGGCGGCTCGCCGCGCAGCGGCGCGTACCTGCGCTATCCGCTCGACGATCTGGTGCGGCTCGTCGCGCTCGAGGCGGCCCGCCATCGCGCGATCGCGATCGGCGAGGATCTCGGCACCGTGCCGGCCGGATTGCGCGAACGGCTCGGCACGCAAGGTGTCGCGGGCATGCGCGTGCTGTGGTTCGAGCGCGATGCGAATGGCGCGTTCCGGCCGCCGTCCGCGTGGGATCGCCATGCGATCGCGACGACCTCGACGCACGATTTGCCGACCGTGGCCGGCTGGTGGCGCGGCATCGATCTCGGATGGCGGCGCATTGCAGCCGAGGCCGAAGCCGAAGCCGCGAGACGACGCGACGCAACGCAGCCGGGCGACGTCGGCGCACCGGCGCCGGACGACGCGAGCGCGCACGATTCGGACGAGATCGTGCAAAGCATGGCGTTCGGACACGACACCGTGCAGCGCCCCGAACCCGGCCCCCCGACGCCTCCGCGGGCCTCGTCTGCCGAGCTGCTCGCCGCTCATGCGGAACGCGCCACCGAGCGCGCGGCGCTGTGGCACGCGCTGCAGGAGGCCGGCTGCGTGCCGGCCGGCGCCGCGATGCCGCCGGCCGACATGCCGCCGGTGACCGCGATCCTCGGATACGTCGCGAGCAGCCCGTCGCCGCTCGCGCTGCTGCCGCTCGAGGATCTGCTCGCGCTCGACGCACAGCCGAACCTGCCGGGACCGCCGTGCGGCCATCCGAACTGGCGACAGCGGCTGCCGCGCACGATCGACACGCTGTTCGACGCCGACGTGCGCACCCGTATCGCCGCCGTCGTGCACGCGCGCCGCGCGCGGAGGCACGGCCCATGACCCCACGCGCGACGCTGCGGCTACAGCTGCATGCGGGCTTCACGTTCGACGACGCGGCCGCGCACGCCGACTACTTCGCGCGGCTCGGCGTCAGCCATCTGTACCTGTCGCCGGTGTCGACGGCCGAACCGGGCTCGCTGCACGGCTACGACACCGTCGACTACGGCGCGCTCGGCGCGGAACTCGGCGGCGAAGCCGGCTTCATGCGGCTCGTCGACGC
The DNA here is from genome assembly GCF_002959955.1 of Burkholderia sp. BE12. Taxonomy (NCBI): domain Bacteria; kingdom Pseudomonadati; phylum Pseudomonadota; class Betaproteobacteria; order Burkholderiales; family Burkholderiaceae; genus Burkholderia; species Burkholderia sp. BE12. Next base: position 15,498 of record NZ_PREY01000057.1, read on the forward strand.
GCTGCGCGCGCGCGGCCTCGGCATCATCGTCGACATCGTGCCGAACCACATGGGCGTCGGCGGGTCGTCGAACGGCTGGTGGAACGACGTGCTCGAATGGGGACCGGCGAGCCCGTACGCGCGCACCTTCGACATCGACTGGCATCCGCCCGACCCGGCGCTCGACGGCAAGGTGCTGCTGCCGTGCCTCGGCGCGCCGTACGGCGATGCGCTCGCGGCCGGCGACATCACGCTGCGCGCCGATCCGGCCGCGGGCCGCTTCACCATCGCGTGCCCGGGGCGGCGGCTGCCGGTTGCCGTCGCCACTTACGCGGAGATCCTGCGCATCGCGAACCGCGCGGACCTGAACGCGCTCGCCGAGCGCTTCGACGCCGCGCCGCCACGCGACAGCGCGCGGCTCGCCGCCGCCCACGCGGCGCTGCGCGACCATGCGAGCGCGCACGGCCCGCACGCGCTCGACGCGGTATTGCGCGGCGCCGACCCGCGCCGCGCGCGCTCGCGCGCGTGCCTGCATCATCTGCTCGAACGCCAGCACTACCGGCTCGCATGGTGGCGCACGGCCGCCGACGAGCTGAACTGGCGGCGCTTCTTCGACATCGCGACGCTCGCGGCCGTGCGCGTCGACGACGACGCCGTATTCGACGCCGTTCATGCGCTGCCGCTGCGCCTCCATGCGGCCGGGCTCGTCGACGGCGTGCGCGTCGATCACGTCGACGGCCTCGCCGATCCCGGCGCGTATTGCCGCCGGCTGCACGCGCGGCTCGCCGCGCAGCGCGACGCGCGGCCCTACGTCGTCGTTGAGAAGATCCTCGCGCCCGGCGAGGCGCTGCGCACCGACTGGGCCGTCGACGGCACCACCGGCTACGACTTCATGAACGACGTCGGCGCGCTGCTGCACGACCCGGCCGGCGCCGAACCGCTCGCCGCGCACTGGGCGGCCGTATCGGGGTCCACGCGCACGTTCGCGCAGGAAGCCCTCGACGGCAAGCGGCGCGTGCTGATGCGTCAGCTCGCCGTCGAGCATGCCCGGGTCGCGCGGTTGCTGCACGGGATCGCGCGGGCCTCGCCCGCGACGCGCGACGTCAGCCGAATCGCGATCCAGCGCATGCTCGGCGAACTCGCGGTGCGGCTGCCCGTGTACCGGATGTATCCGGCGCCGGGCGACGAACCCGCCGACGCCGACCGTCGCGTCCTCGCGCACGCGTACGACGGCGCGTACGCGGCGCTCGATCCGGCCGACCGGTTCGCGCTCGAGCGCGTCGCCGCGTGGCTCGGCTTGCCGGTCGTGCGCGTGCCGCGCGCGAACGCCGATGCGCTGGTCGCGGCGCGTGTCGCGTTCGCGCAGCTCACCGCGCCGCTGGCCGCGAAGGGCGTCGAGGATACGGCCAACTATCGCTATGGCCGGCTGCTGTCGCGCAACGAGGTCGGCGCCGACGCCGGCGACTTCAGCCTGTCGCGCGGCGCGTTCCATGCGCGCAACCGGCGCCGCGCGCGCACCGTGCCGCACGGGCTCGTCGCGACGGCCACGCACGACCACAAGCGCGGCGAGGACGCGCGGGCGCGGCTCGCGGTGCTGAGCGAGACGCCCGATGCGTGGCGCGCGGTGTCGCTCGACTGGTCGGCGCTGAACCTGCCGCATCGCGGCGGCGCGCACCGCGACCTCGCGTGGACGCCCGGGCCGGCCGCCGAGGCGATGCTGTACCAGACGCTCGTCGGCTGCTGGCTGCCGGCGCTCGCGCCCGACGATGCGGCCGGGCTCGCCGCGCTCGCGACGCGCGTCGTGCAATGGCAGACGAAGGCGCTGCGCGAAGCGAAGCAATACACCGACTGGCTCGCGCCCGAGCCGGATTACGAGCGCGGCTGCGAAGCGTTCGTTCGCGCGATCCTGACGCCGCGCGGCGCCGGCGATTTTCCGCATCGGCTGCACGCGTTCGTCGCGCGGATCGCGCCGGCCGGCGTCGTCAACAGCCTGACGCAAACCGCGCTGCGGATCGCGTCGCCCGGCGTGCCCGATCTGTATCAGGGTACCGAGTCATGGGATCACTCGCTCGTCGATCCGGACAATCGGCGCGACGTGCCGTTCGCGACGCTGGCAGCGCAATCGGTCGACGGACCGGTCGCGTCGTATCTGCCGACGTGGCCCGATGCGCGCGTGAAGCGCGCGCTGATCGAGCGCATGCTCGCGCTGCGTGCGCGATGGCCGGCCACGTTCGCGGACGGTGCGTACGTTCCGCTGCGTGTGCGCGGCAAGCTCGGGCGGCATGCGGTGGCGTTCGCGCGGTGCGACGACGCGGCCACCGTGGTGGTGGTCGCGACGCGGCTCGCGTGCCGGTTGCTGGGCGAAGCGCCGGCGTTGCCGCGCGTGGAGCCTCGGGAATGGGGCGATACGGCGGTCGTGCTGCCGCGCGGCGTTGAAGGGCCGTGGATCGACTGGTTGAATGCGGGGGATGCGATCGATGCGCCGGAAGGTGCGCTGGCGCTCGATCGCTATCTGGGCGGGTTACCGGTGGCGGTGCTCGTCGCGGCGTCGGCGGCGGGTCAGGATCGGCCCCGACACGCGCGCGGCCAGTAGTTCACTCCCCCGGATCGGCCGGCCAGTAACGGCCCCCTCACGACCACTCTTCCGGCGGCATCTCGCCGCTGTCGTCCTCCCACAGCGGCTTCCTTGCCTCTTCTTCTCCGCGGCTCGGCGTCACCGGCCCGTTCCCGCTGTCGTTACCGCGCCCGGCTTGCCGCGCGCCGTCGCGAGACGCCGCCGGACGTGCTCGCGTGCGCGTCGGCGTCACGGTTCGCTGTCCGTTGCGGCGGCGTTCGTCCGTCGCGCCCGCGTCGTTCGTCTGTCGTGCATTCGAAGCTGTAGCCATTTTTCTCTCCTGAGTCATCGAAGGAAACCGGTCGTCCAGAACGCAGCAATTTCGGTGCCGTCCGTCGGGCAAGCGTCTTGCTACATCGATTCGACCGCAACCGTTCCGGAGGTGACGATGCCGACGAATCGCAACACGCCGCCCGCCACACGCCGCCGTCTCGGCGGATGGATGGCCACCGAGGAATCTCACATGGCCGCGTTCCGCGAAAAAATGGCGAGCGAAGCGCGCGCGCATGCCGGCGAGCGCCTGCGCACGCCGGCCGTGCAGGAACTCGCGCGGCTGTTCGACGACAACGCCGTGCTGCACATGAGCCTGACCCGCGCAATCGACGAAGCGCGCGAATCGGGATACCGGCTCGGCTACGCGTCGATCGGCGAGCTGATGACCGTGCTCGACCATCTGATGACCTACACGCCGCCGTTCAGCGAGGAAAGCCTGATCGTGTGCCCGCTGAACGCGTTCTTCGACTGGCCGATGTGCATGCCGTCCGGCCACGCGGTGTTTCGCGACGCGGCCGTCAACGCGCAGTTGAAACGCGTGCTGAACGTCTGGTGCGACTTCCTCGGCGGCCCGCATTCGCGCGCGCATCTCGACACGTCGGCGCCCGACGGCTGGTTCTGCGACGCAGCGCGCAAGCGCCTGGGGCTGTCGCAATTCCAGTATCGCGAAGACCAGCCGCACTGGGGCTTCGATTCGTGGAACGACTTCTTCACGCGCCGCTTTCGCGACGGCGCGCGGCCCGTTGCGGCGCCCGACGATCCGCACGTGATCGTCAGCGCGTGCGAAGCCGCGCCCTATCACACCGAAACCAACGTGAAGCTGCGCGACACGTTCTGGATCAAGGCGCAGCCGTATTCGCTGCGCGACCTCTTCACGCCCGCATGGCTGTCGCTCGCCGAGCGTTTCGTCGGCGGCGACGTCTACCAGGCCTACCTCAGTGCGTACAACTACCATCGCTGGCATGCGCCGGTGCGCGGCGTCGTCACGCATGCGTATCGGGTGGACGGCACGTATTACTCGGTCGCCGAAGCGGAAGGCCCGGACCCGGCCGGGCTCAACGACTCGCAGGGCTACACGACGGCGGTCGCCGCGCGCGCGGTGGTCGCGATCTCGAGCGACGATCCCGGCATCGGCACCGTGGCGGCCGTGTTCGTCGGGATGGGCGACGTGTCGTCGTGCGTGATCGAGGTCGTGCCGGGCCAGCGCGTCGACAAGGGCGACGAGATCGGCTACTTCCAGTTCGGCGGCTCGACCTACTGTCTACTGTTCGAGGCCGGCGTGATCGACCGCTTCCTGCACGCGCCGCCGTTCGAAGGCCAGCCGCCGGTCGTGCAGGTCAACGCATCCGTCGCGATCGCGCGGTGAGTGCCGCGCGCGGCCCCGTGCGTCACGCGTCGGTGATGTCGATCGCACGGGGCTCGTCGGCGTCATGACGCTGCACGCACCGCAGGACCGACAGTCCGTCGGCCGTCAATGCGGGCCGGTGCGCGCCCGATGCGTCGTCGCGCTGCATCACGATCAATTGTTGTTCGACGAGCGCGACGACGTCGTCGCGGTCGATCTGGATCTGTTCCGGTGCGTGATGCACCAGGAACAGCGCGGCAAATTCATGGGCGGTCAGCATGCTCGTTTCCCCGTTGGCGGCTACGCACGACGCGACAGCGGCGTCGCATCGGCAGGCGGCGCGAAGCGTGCGCCGGCGACGTTACGAGCACGCACGGATCGTGCCAATCCGCGTGATGCGAGCGGCGTCCGTGCGGTGCGCGCGCCGCGCGATGTGGCACCCGACGGCGCGTTCGAGCCGCTGCAAAGTTTTCAACGGCATGTAAGGGCGGGCGAGCGACGATGGCAGAAGAAACGCTGCGGCAAATGCAATCCCCTCACGACTGCCGCTGGCGAAACAAGCCCGCCCGCGCGCGCCCGTCCGGCGCACGGAAATACCCGCTATGCAGCACCACGTCGTGGTTGCCGCTGGCCAGCACGTCCGCGCATGCGGCTTCGATGCGCGCGCGGCCGCGCTCGAACGCATCGCGCAGGTCGGCTTCCAGCGCGGACCGCGCACCGAAATGATCCTCCAGCGCCTCGACGGTAATCGCGCAGGTCTGCGGCGCGCCATCGACGTCGACGACGAAGCGCAACTGCAGCGCCGCGCCGTCGAACGTCGGCGGTTCGTCGGTGAGCGTCACGGGGCGGGCGGAATCGGCCGGCATCGGCTCATGCCCCCCGCGCTGCGAGGCGCTCGACCAGCGCGCCGTTGAACGCGGGCAGATCGGCCGGCTTGCGGCTCGTGATGAGGTTGCCGTCGCGCACGACTTCCTCGTCCACCCACTTGCCGCCCGCATGACGGATATCGTCCTGCAGGCTCGGCCAGCTCGTCATCGTCTTGCCCTCCACGAGCCCGGCCGACACGAGCAGCCAGCCGCCGTGGCAGATCGCCGCGACCGGCTTGCCGGCGCCGACGGCCGCCGTCACGAATTCGCGCGCGGCCGGCAGCATCCGGATCGCGTCGCCGTTCACGACGCCGCCCGGCAGCACGACCGCGTCGTAGTCGCCTTCGCGCGCATCGTCGAAGGTGCGGTCGACCCTCACGCGCTCGCCCTTGTCGACGTGCCGGAAACCCTGGATCTCGCCGCGCTTCTGCGAAATCACGTCCACCTGCGCGCCTTCGGCCGCGAGCGCGCGCTGCGGTTCGACGAGCTCGGCTTCCTCGAAGCCGTCGACCGCGAGAATCGCTACCTTGCAATGATCCAGCCTGCCGCTCATGAATGCCTCCGTGGATAGGGAATAAGGGAGTACACGGTGTGCCGTGCCTGTCGTGCCGTCATGCAGCAATCGCCGTTCCGGCCGCCCGCGTGTAGCGTGGCGTCCATCGGGGAACGACCCGCGATCGGGGGGATAGGCGCCCCGTGGCCCGGTCAGTCCGTATCAACACCGGCCCGGCTGCAAAGATTTCAACGTGATGTAACGCGATGCCGTGCGTCGATCCGACGCGATTACTGCAGATGGCGTGCCGCATCGAGCATCGAGTCGGTCAACTCGATGGTCAGCGTCAGGTTCTCGTCGGTATCGGGCAATTGCTCGAGCGTCTGCTGCACGGCGTCGTGCAGCATCGCGTGCACACGCATCCGCGCGCCGTCGTCGAGATCCGCGTAGCGTTCCATCGTCGAGCATTCGAGCGCAAGCACGACCGAATGTCGGGCCGCTTCCGGCGGCGCCTCGACGGCATTCGCCCACGCCGCATGAAACATGACCCTGCCCGTTTCGACGTCCACGTGGACCGTCGTGTCGAGATCGTCCGTGTCGACTGCATCGTCGTCGATCTCGTCGTGCTCCAGGAAAATCCGGGAATTCGATTGCATGATGTCCTCCTGCGTGGTGGCGGCGCGCCCATGCCGGGAACCGCGCCGCCATCGCGCCGTGCCGGCCGCGCCGGCACGACACCGTCACTTACCGCTGGAACCGCCGCCGGCGGCCCCGCCGCCGCCCGAG
>NZ_PREY01000058.1:0-21021 GCF_002959955.1 Burkholderia sp. BE12
ACCGAGCGGCCTCATAGTTCGCTCGGCTATCTGACGCCTGCGCAGTTCGCTCGGGCGCACGATGCAAAACAGCAGTTTTTAACCTCGGACTCTAACTGCAGTTCGGACTAAAACCGGGGGCAGGTCACCGGGAATTGCTTCAGTGTTGACAACTGGCTCATTCATGGCCTTTTCCCCTATGTGTGGTTCTCTTGTGAGCTGCGGCCGTCGCCGCCACATCATTCAATAATATGCGGGCATCTCTGCCAACGTCTGCCTTCATCTTGGCAGCGTCGGGGTCACCAGTTAATCGAGACGGACGCCGCGCCGCGCCGCTTCAGCTCGGCGACGATTTCGTCGATAGGAGCGTCGTGAAGCAAGCGAACATTAGGTAGTGCTCCGCTCGCACATCTGGCGGTGGTGACAGTTGGCGGCGAGTCGACATCGGCGACTGGGAGGCTGTCTGGAAACAAAACTTCATTGAGCTTTTCCCATGTTTTCAGGCCAGGCAAAGTGGCGTTGCTGTGCTCCGCGTTCTCGTAACGCGACGGCATGACCTCATGAATTCCCGCCCGCTTCGCGAGCTCGCGAAAGCTAAGGTTGGCGGCAAGGCGCGCCTCTTTTAGCGCCGCGCGAAAATTCGGATCAGTAACCTTGGGTAGTTGCGTAGCCATTTGAAGTTAGTTACGGTGCACCAAAAAGTTCATATAGGTTAGCAAAAGTTGGCTCAATACGCAAGTATGGGTTAGTGGGGTTGGTGGGCGCTTTAACGCTGTCGATGCCTTGCACCTTGCGTAAGTGCCACGGCGGAACGCCACGGCACCGTGGAAGCATCGCCCCAAGCATGCTAGCTTCCCTGGTGTGGGCTTACGATTCACCTCCCGCACTGCTCGCTAGAGCCTTATGCGATCTCCATATTGAGAGTTAAGGACATGAGCTCGACAACGACGAGGGAAACCGTTGCGCTGCGCCTCGACACAAATATCGGAAAGCTCGTGGCACGGGATGTATATTTTCACGTGTCACTTCTGGAAGACCTCCCAGAGACCGTGCGATGCAACGTCGAGAAAGGTATTGCGCTGACGCGGCTCACGGTAGGAAGCGACTTCAACGTTGTCAGGCTAGATCATTCTATGTCGGATATGTCGCTCCTCGACTACCCGAATTTCTTCGGTGAGGCGTTTCCGGCACTGTACCGCAGCTGGTTTATCGACCTTGATCTGCAGACGTATCGATTTCGCAGCTACGAGTCGTCAATTAATCCCCCGATATTGCATCGAAAGGAGCTGCTCATTGCGGCCGATCATCCGCAGCGGTCGGTTTTTGAGCAACTGACTCTGGCAGCCGAACAAATCGGACTATTTGACGATCCGACTCGTATTGGCTTCCAACGGGCGTTCTGCGCACGCATTAAGCAACGAGGCTATCGTCTCGTCGACCACACGCTCGTTCCCATAGCCAATGAGGAGTCCGATGATACGGAAGGTGAAAACAGACCTGGCCCTATAGAACGTCATCGCACTGCATTGTCTCGCTACAGCTTTTCGGCACCGATACAAATGCTCTCACGGTTCGGATTTCTCGACGGGACGCGTTCGCTTTTTGACTATGGGTGTGGGCGTGGAGACGATGTGCGAGGGCTCAAGGGGCTAGGCATTGAGGCCGCGGGTTGGGACCCACACTATGCGAATGACCAGCCGTTGTCCCGGGCATCAATTGTTAATCTCGGATTTGTCATAAACGTGATAGAAAACGTAGATGAACGCGAGCTAGCCCTGAGGAAATCATATTCGCTCTCGGACGACATCCTTGTCGTCTCCGCGATGCTTGAAAATCAGGGTTCCGCTCGTGGTATTCCATACGGCGACGGCGTCCTAACATCACGAAATACATTCCAGAAATATTACTCCCAATCTGAACTGAAGGAATTCATCGATCGCGTCACAGAGAATGATGCGGTTGCGGTGGGGCCCGGAGTATTTTTTGTATTCAAGGATAAATATCAGGAGCAGCGCTTTCGGTTTAGTCGGGTCAAGAGTAGTAGGCAGATCATGCCTCCCGTCCGACCGACGCGCATCATGGCTCAGGGACATGCAGACCGTGGCACTGTCACCAAGTCTCCTCCGGATCGTTCTGCGCTGCTTTACGAACGTCACCGGAATGCCCTTGATGAACTGTGGCGACTTTGTCTGGCTCTTGGTCGCGACCCCGTTAGGCCGGAAATGCAGGGACTACAGCAAGAGCTTCGCGCGTTCGGATCATACGCAGCTGCCCTGCGGTTTCTCAAAGAAACGAAAGTTGATGCGGCGAATATGCTTGAGCGCGCGGCGGCCTCGAGAGCAGACGATCTTCGCGTGTACTTCGCGTTACTGCAATTCGACAAGCGACCGCCATACAGCGAGCTCGAACAGCAGCTTCAGGTTGATGTGAAGGTATTCTTCGGCGGTTATTCCGCGGCGCTGTCTGCGGGCCGAGAACTACTGTTCAGTCTGGCTGACATACAGCAAATTTCAGATGCTTGCGTCCGCGCGGCGGAGCAAGGTATTGGATGGCTAGAGGGCGGTGAGTCGCTGCAGCTTCATACAGACCTTGTGGAGCGTCTTCCCCCGATCCTGCGCGCATATGTTGGTTGCGGTACGCTACTTTACGGCGATGTCACCAGCGCAGATTTACTAAAAATCCACATTCGGTCCGGGAAGTTGACCATGATGAAATTCGACGATTTTTATGGGTCGCCTTTGCCGCGCATGACTCAACGCGTGAAAATAAATTTGCGTAAGCAAGAGCTAACGATTTTTGACTATGGCGAACTGTATCCTCCGCCATACCTCTACAGGAAGTCGCGCTTCCTCAATGAAGAGTTGCCGTCCTACTCTGAACAAGTACTGTTTGAAGAAAATTTGGAGGAATTGGGTATCTTCGATCTCAGCGGCTACGGCCCGGACGTTGCGACCTTCGATGCTAAGCTGAATGAAATGCGATTAGCTGTAGATGGATACAAGTTGATCCGGTCAAGATCAATTCCGCCGCTAGATCAAAAGTGTGGGCGCTATCTCACGTTTCGTGATTTGATCGAATGCGGGGAAACGCAGGCAGCGCATGACATCGGTAACATGCCGCTTGAACCGGAAAGCTTCAACGCGCTTTTTGATCTTGCTCATCATGTCATTGATCCTGTAGTTGACTACTTCGGCATGGTGAAGCTGACGTTTGGCTTTTGCTCACCTGCACTGGCCTCTCACATCAAAGGACGAATTTCGCCGAAATTGGACCAGCATGCCGCGCACGAGAGAACGCGTCGCGGTGGATACATTTGCGAACGTCTCGGAGCGGCGTGCGATTTTGTCGTGGAAGACGAGGATATGAAAATGGTAGTTGAATGGATTATTGGTAACGTGAAATTTGATCGCTTGTACTTTTACGATCGAGATCGTCCGATTCACATCAGCTACAGCTCGACGCCGACACGGCAAGTAGTCGATATGGTCGAGACTCCCGGTGGAAACGTTGTGCCGAAGCGGCGTCGCATCGATTAGCTCATGTCAATAGGTGGCCTCGAGGAGTTTGCTGGGAACGGGCGGACAATGAAGTATGATGATTCGCGGGGGCTGACCGTGAGCCGTTGCGTCTGCGCGATTGTTGGCGCAGCGCAGGGCGCGAGCACCGGGGCTGAGTCTTGACCACTACGGCCGAGACGCTGCCGTATTACGGCATACCGGTTGGGAACAGCGTGAGATAGTAGTTGCGGAATGAGCCGATAGGCGAGTTTGATTAGCTAGAAGCCGGAAAGTGAGCGAAAGAATTTTGGGTTGCACATCAATAAAATGCACTGGGCTGTCGGATTGATTCGAAATGCATGTGGGGGCTTCGCGCCTCTGATTTCTGCGTGCCGTGTACCTACGCGACACGAGCAATCGCCCGTCCAAACGCGCTCCTGCTACTGTGCCGCATTCACCAGTCATAATTCACCGTTAGCGAAGCTATAGACTCCGTTGCGTTTGCGGCTCTGCGATGGCTTAGGGACGTTGGGCCGGCATCGCACGGAGATCCGAACAAGACCGATACCGAGGGGGACCAACTTGACAGATTATGAGCAACAGGGGGAGAAAACTCCCGTCGCGCTGCCGGCGGCAGCTTGGGTTAAATTTCTTCGAAGCTATGGCCCGACCTCTAACAATCTAACGATGTTCGATGAGTATGTGGCGGGGGCGTTGGCACGGGCGAAGATTCAACCCATTGGGTTATCGACGCCGATGCTCGAGTCGATGATCGAGCATATCGAATCCAAGACACCCGGTTCCATGCTGATCGCCGGTACTGCGGGCGACGGAAAGACCTATCACTGCCGTGCCTTGTGGACGAGACTGGGGGGAGATCCGAAGGTCTGGTCGGCTAAAGGCAATAGCAAGGAACTTCCGCTCGCCGACGGCAGGTTAGCTGTTTTCATCAAAGACCTATCTGAATTCAACGGCGAGGAGAGCGATCTGCCGCTTCTGCGGCTTGAGAAATCGGTGCTGGGGAACGATGACTCTGAAGTAGTGATTCTCGCCGCCAATCACGGCCAACTACTGGATCGTCTGCGTAATTTGGAGAAGCGCCAAGAACGGGTCCATCCACTTCGAAGGCCCCTGCAAGAGCGTTTTCTGCAAGCGGGCCCGGCGCCCAATCGGCTCGCCGTGTTCGACCTCAGCCGCACAACTAGCCGCAAGACGCTCGACGAAGTCGCCAAGGCGGTGGCAGGCCACCCGGAGTGGGACAACTGTAGGCGTTGTTCGCTAAAGGCTGCTGACAAGGTTTGCCCGATCGACGAAAACCGCCGTAGGCTATTAGGCGAATCCGATGGCGGGCAGCTTGCGCGTCGCTTGGGCGATTTAATTGAAATAGCACGGCTCAACGGCCTGCATCTTCCTGTGCGCGATCTGCTAGCACTGTGCTCAAACATGGTTCTCGGTTACTCCGACGCCAGGGATGCGAAAGAGAATCTGATGACCTGTGCGGATGTGGCCAAAATTCAGGATGGTGGTCAGATTGAAAAGGCAAGCGTCTATGCCAATGCGTTCGGAGGAAACCTGCCGAAGCGAAGAATATCCGACCGACCGGTCTTTAAGGCCATGGCCGGCTTCGGCGTAGGCGAGGAGACCACCAATGCGGCGGACGGCCTCTTGGTGTATGGCAAGGACGATTCCCGCCTTCAGTCGGACTTTGAACGCCTGGTGGGTGGTGATTCTGTTTACGGGGCTACCTCTGCATTCCGTGCTGCTCAAGACGCTTATTTGGAAGGGCACGAAGACGCGCGCTTGGAGGGCGGCTCGTTCGAGTTCTTGGAGATGCTTGAGGGGCAGCGGCGCCGACTCTATTTCATTTTGCCGGACGCAGAGATCAGCTACCCCCACTGGTCGATGACCGCGTTTCACTTTGCAGGCGACTACCTAGATATGATTGAATCGCTCAAGGCCAAGACGCCTGTGAGCGAGACGATTCGCGGACGCATCGCCAAGGGGCTCAACCGGGTCATGACTGGCTTGCTTTTGGAAAACGTTGACCGTCTCTTCATCGCCAGTTCCGGAGGCTTCACGCAAAGCCGGGTGAGCGTTGTCTGCGACCATGAAACGCCTTCGCGCCGACTCGGCGGAGTTGGCATGGCAATGAAGCTCGACTTGGAGAATGGCCGCCCACAGCTCGATGTGTCTCTCTCGGCCGGCCCGGGGAATTCCGTTGCTTTCGACCTCACACCCATCCGGCATGAGTTTCTCTCGCGCGTCGCGGAAGGAGCGCTGCCGGCCAGCTTTTCCAACGAGTGCCTCGAAGACCTGCTGGCCTTCAAGGCGAAGCTCTTGCGCAAGGCGGAGACCGTCCGCAAGAACGGTGTTGCGGACGACGACGAAGTCGGCGGCGATGACGCGGCAATGACGCTCGACTTTATAGATATCGAACCTGGAGGTCGTGGCTTGACCCTCCCCCTGACTGTGAGGGCCCCGGCATGAGCGAGACCATCAAGCGGCCCTTTATCAAGGGCGTCGATTTCTGTGTCGACGAGAACATCTGGGGGCATCGTCTCTACGACGAACAGCTCCCGCATTTGACGGTGTTGGAGTTCCTGGGCGTCCTGGGGTCTAATTTGGACAAGCCGCTGCGCCCGCACGAGGGCTTGGGCGGCGCAGTCCAATTCAAGCCACAGCGGCAGATTCGTCTGCGCGGCCTGCTTTTCAACAACCCCTACGCTGAGTCCATCGCGGAGAGCAAGCTTCCCGACGAGGAGAAGTGGCGCCAGTGGTTCGACAAGTTCGACCAAGGCAAGACAGGCAACGGCGACTCGGTCAGTGACATCGGCTACCTGCGCCAGGCGTTCACCAGCTTCGACGACTTTGCTAAGGCAATCGAGCTGCTGCGCTCTTCGTCCTTCGAGTCGCGCAGCAACAAGCGCTGGAGCTCGAAGTTCACCTTTCCCTTCGGTCCCGATGCTCTCTACGAGGACTTGAAGATCGATGCGAAGGGCAATATGAGTAACGACCGGCGCTTCTTCGCGCGCACAGGTGAGCTGCTCTACTTGATGCTTACCCGTGCCAAGAAAGGCGCCGAACTCGGCGATCTGCTGGCCAAGCGCCTCTTCGAGCGCTCGGCACCGATGAATCGGCTCACCCGTGCGCTGCAAGGTGCGCCGCAACTGCCGGACGAGCCACGCGTGTCCGGCTACTTGCCGGAAGCCTCTAATCCGCGATTCGATCAGATCTGCGAGGACTGGCTGACGATCCTGTCAAGGGACATACCGATCTACGACGCGTTGGAGCACTTGATCGCGATCACTGGCCTCAACATGCTGCTTTACTTCTTGGAGCGCGCTAAGCGGGTCGCCGGTGACGACGAGGCGGTCGAGTTTGTCTGCGAGATTGTCTCCAAAGACAGTCGCAAGGTCAGGGCACTCTCCGGCGACAGCTATCAGGCCAACCAAGGCTACCCCGAGAGGGCGATTCGCGCGCACATCGAATCGATCCGCCGCGAGAAGGCCTGGATCGACGCTGGCTCTGTGGAGTCCACGGACATCGAGCGCGTAAAGCTCTTGCGGGAGGCCTTCCAGTGGCCTCCTTCCGATAACAAGGATGACGAGGGCTATGCAAGCCGTAACTCGGACGACTTGGTATCAACACTTGTGGACCTTGCGCGGCTGCGGCACGGCGAGCATGTCGGGAAAATCCATGCGGCTTGGTCGCGCGCCATTGGACTCAGCTCGCGCAGGCTCTCCCGGCGACATCGCTACGCGCCCAATGACCGTCTGCTCAAATCCATCGTAATCGCGATCGTCGGCGATCGCATGCAGTTCGACGAATTCCTGGTCGAGGCGAATCGCCGTTATGGCCTTGTGATCGGCGATGCCGAGGGCTCTCGCTTACTGGAGGCCAAATCCATCGACCAAGCGGAACTCAGCGAAAACCGCGACAACTTGGAGGCCCGGCTTGTGGGCCTGGGCTTGGTGCGCAGGCTCTCGGACTCATGCTCGTTCGTTGAAAACCCGTTCTTCTCTGAGGTGGAGGCCGCATGCTGACTGACCGCATCATAGGGCGCGTCGGCGCGGAAGTCCTTGCCGAGCGCCTCGCCAATCCCGCGCAAGCGGGGGATTCCGTCGCGCTCTTCCGACTCGACAAGCTATCGGCTAGCCAAGTCGCCGCCGTGGTGCGTTCGGTCATGGGCAAGCCCGAACTGTTCGCCCGGATGGATTTGATGATTCCCGAGGCTCTGGTGGAGGGACAGGGCCTGCCGCCAGGGGTCCTGATCCAGCAGAACGCCGGCTATGTGCGCAATAACGCTGAGACCGAGAAGGAGGCGATTCTCACCGCCAGCGGCAGCGAGCATAACCTCACGGACACGCTTGCTCACGTCTCGCCCATCGGAGCCAAGGAGTTGCGTTCCGAGGCCCAGCCTTGGGTGGACGCGGCGCTTCACACCGGAGGTCTTTCGCCCGTCGCGGACGACCGAGCGGTCTTCCAGGCGGCCATCGGCGGCCTGCTTAACGCTTGGGAGCCCTCTCTTGTGCAGCTTGGCGAGTTTTGTGCTGCGATCGTTGAAGCCATCTCTATCCGCGGCTTGCCGATCCGCGACGCGGTGGGCTATGCGCTGCCGAGGGCGGGGCTGCCTAGGGACAGTGGTTATTTCTCTAACGCGAAGACGTTCGGGCCCACGCGCGGCCCATGGCAGAAGGCTTTTGTGAAGCTCTTGTCCCAGCGCGCCCCACTGCTAAGAAAGCTTCGCCAGAACGGCCAGCCGCTTGACGCGGATGAATTGACCGAGCGCATCGAGGCCAATGCCGCCGAGATCGACGAAGGCGCGCGCCTTGCCCTAGTGGCTTTCGCGGCGGCGCCGGCGGGCGACCAAGAGGCTGCTGAGGCACTCGCCCAGTTCGAATGGGAGTCCGAAGGCGTCTACCTAGCCTTCGACAAGCCCAAAGAAAAGCAACAAGGTTTAGCTGATACGACTCTGCGCTTCTTTGACCACGATTGTGACGAAGAGAACGCTTTGTCGCCTGAAGGCCGCAAGCTTCTGGAAGACCTGAAGTCGCGCGAGCGGCGCGCTGATTTCATGCCAGAGGACGAGGAGTTCTTCGCCACCCACCGCCGCTTCCTGGAGCGCGATATCAAGCTGCTGTCGCGCTGGGAAAAGGCGTTGTTCGGCAAACCCATTGAGTGCAACGATTTCTTCGACGGCTTCGCGCGCGTGGTCAATAACCTCCATGCTGGTCTCGACGACGCCGATGGTGAGCGGATTCTGCGCTTCACTGTCAACAAGGGCCGAACCGAGTGGCGGGAGCGCTTCAACCATGACGCGGGCTGCTTCTTTTCCGCGATGTATCGTGGCTTGTCGCACTTGATGGGCACCAAGGTAGATTGGAAGGTCACGCGCATGACCGCAGCCGATTTGCCGGACCCTCTGTTCGATTTCGAGCGCTTCATCGCTAAGGAGCGCGAGATCGCCGAGAGTCGCAATAAGAAGTTCAAAGCCGTCAATTCCCTTTCTCGGCAGGCTTTGCAAATTAAGTTCGATGTCGAGCTGCTAAAGGTAGTCGACGGCGTCGAAACGAAGATCAGCAAGATACAACTTCTGTGGAGTTACAAACCCACCTCGATAGGCCTGTCGATGATCGCGGATATGCGCCGGCTCTTGGACAAGGGAGCGGTCGGCTGCACGGAAGTCCCGCGCCGCCTGGTGAGCAAGAAAGGGGGGGTGCAAAACGTGTCGCTTCTGGACACTGGTACCCTGGAGGCTACCTATTCGACTGACGCGGGCTCGTTGGTGCCGGCGGGCAACAAGCTGCGCAGCCTGCGGAAAGAAATCAAAGATCAAATCAAGAAACTGGCTGATGGCGGCTACCTAACCCCTGCACAGCGCGACGAGGTTCGAAGCGCGTGGGACAGGTTTGAGGAAGACTACATTAAGGCGATGGAGGACTTCGTTTCCACTGGGCTGCACGGTGAGGCCGTCATGCGCCAGGCGGAGTCCTTCGGGGAGCTGTTGTCGACCCTTGCGACCCACGCCCGTGGCGATGTATGCCGCTCTCGCTTGGTCTCCGAGGTTCTCGCGGTGGGCACGGTGCGTGTGGCCGGCGACAACCCATCGCTGATCATACCGCCGTGGCACCCGGAGCGCATGAAGGCTCTGGGGGTAAAGTCCCGCCGCGTGGCAGGTTTTGCCACCCACTTGCTCTCAAGCGGCAGCATCCTCTACGGGGACCGCGACATCTTCATGCGCGAGCTTGCCGACGAGATCGCGCATCCGTTTTATCCGGAGATTGCGGTCCTTAGCAAAGGCGGCTCGCCGAAACTCGTGAGCGAGAGCAGTACGGTCAACGGATACAGCCTGCTGGAGGCGCCTATCCACGGCGACGAGGATGCTATGACTGACGTGGACCCGGCCGCCGCAGCCAAACAGGCCCGCGAGCTTTTGGAGCGCTACGTCGGTTTGCAGCCCCATGAAGCCTCGAACCTTAGCGTGGTGCTCTACAACGCAGACGCGGCCGACCTGCCGCTGGCTACCGTGCGCGAGCTAGCTTCAATCCAAGAGGATGGGGAACTCCAATGCAGCGTGACGGTGCGTCACGTTGACCAAGCGAAACTTCGCCGTGTTTATGGTGAGTTGGTCAACAAGGCAGGCGACGATCCAGATCTGCCTGTGGTTAGCGAGACCAGCGACAACTTCATCTCGAAGCTGCGCATCGCGGTCTCGCCGATTTCGTCGACCCCCAGCGAGAGCACGCAGGGCTTCAAAGCCTTTGACGTGGCCTTCTTGCATGACGTAGTCGCCCGCTCGGCCAAGGAGGAATGGCTGCCCGTCGCTTGGACGAACGATCGCCCGAGCCTGGAGCATGCGCCTTCGCGCTGGTCTTACCGCAGCGTCTCTGGCGAGGACGAACTCAAATCGACCACGTTCCTGACTTGCCCGTGGCAGACAGCGTCGGGATGGTCCTACGTCACTGCCGTAGCCACCGTCTGCAACCAGACCGACGCGGTACCCGACAAGCGCCTCCTTCCGGCTCGGCGCATCTCCCTGCAAAGCCAGGATCTGGCGGCCTTGATTAAGGACGCCCACGGCCTGGCCGAATGGGTCGCCACTTACGATGAGCTGCTTGACAAGCGTCAGCTCCAGCACAACGGCATCACGGTCGTCCGCTACCGCCGCGGTTCAACTAATGGCCGCAACATGATCGTAAGCTCGACTTCTGAGCTGCGCTTGCTTGGCGTGCTGGTGCGCCGCCGTCTCGAAGAATTGAAGCTCCCGCTCACTGCAGAGGAGGTTGGTAACGCTGCGGACAAGGCCAAGCGCGATGCGCTATCGGTTTCCGGTGACATCGTGCTGCGCGCAGCCAAGCGCGGCATCTCCGCTGGCGAAATGATCGGCCTGGTCCTCAGCCGACATTTACTGGCAGAAGAGTTCAAGGCGCAGGCGAGCGGGGGTCAGGTCTTGACAGCCTACTTCCTGCTCGACGACTACGCGAGCTGGCTTTCGCAGCCGGAGAGCCGCATCGCCGACATCCTGGCTATCAACATCGAGGAGAAGGACGAGGGGATTCGCGTGATCATCTCGATCGTTGAGTCGAAATACGTTGGAGCCGACGGATTGGCCGCAGCGCGCCGAAGCTCGAAGGATCAGTTGCTGCAGACGTTGGACAAGTTCCGGGAGGCGCTCTTTGGAGACCCTGGTCGGCTCGACCGCGACGTGTGGCTCGCGCGCCTAGCCGACATGCTCATCGATGCTGACATCCCGCCGGGCATGACGGGCCTGATGGAGCGAGCTCGCGCGAAGCTTCGCGAGGGCGATGTAGCGATTTCGCTGCGCGGCTACTCTCAAGTCTACATCCATACTTCTGACGCCGGCTCTGGATCGGCCTCCGAGCAAGAGATCATCTTGGACGAGAGCGGTGTCAAAGCTTGGCAAGAAGTCTTCGATCGAGGGGATCTGAGAAAGCTGGTCGAGGCCTATGCTAAGAACGCCGGAAGCTTGGAAGCGCGCGCAGGCCTCGGCCCCCACGAGCCTTGGTCCGGCCACAACTTCAAGAAGCCCGCGCCTCGCGTGCCGTGGCTGGCGGCCATGGGGCAGCTCGCCAATGGCACAGGCGAAATTGCCACGTCAGAAGCATCAGACGACGTCGCCACGAGAGAGGTCAGTCCTCCGGTACAACAGGTTCCGCCTCCTGCACAAAGCCCGGTCCAAGCGAGTGGTAACGTGCCGGCTTCGGCCTCACTCCCCCAGGCCCTCCCAGTCGCAAGCTTCGGCTCGGCTCTCGCGGACCTCGTCGCTGCCAAGTTCGGGGGCGGTGCCCAAGCTGACGCGGAGCGAGAGGGGTGGGCCCAAGACGTCAGCAAGAAGCTCAAGGCTGCGCTCAACAGCTACGGATTCCAGGCCGCGATACTTGGGACACGGCTGACTCCCAATGGCTGCCTAGTGCGCCTGGCCGGGTCCGATCGGCTGCGCGTCGAAGACATTGAGAACAAGCGCACTCAGCTTTTGACGACGCACGCTATCAACCTCGTCACGGTTCAGCCAAAGCCCGGCGAAATCGTGGTGACGGTCGCCGGGGCTAAGCGTCAAGCCGTGTCGCTCTGGGAGCTGTGGTCTCGTCGGGAGCTAAACCGCAACGTCGCCGGCATCAACACGTCCTTCCTCTTAGGCCTGCAAGAGATCAACGGCGCGCTGCTGTATCTGAACCTCGGCGCTGAGTTCGGCGGCCTTTCATCACATGAGCCGCACTCACTGGTGGCCGGTGCCACGGGAAGCGGCAAATCGGTGCTGATCCAGGCGCTGCTTCTGGACATTGCCGCGACGAACCCTAAGGAGCTGGCGCAGCTCATCTTGATCGATCCCAAGATGGGTGTCGACTACGCTCCGTTGGCTGACTTGCCGCATATGCGCGACGAGATCGTCACCACCAAAGAGAAGGCGAGTGAGGTGCTCGCAGCGCTTGTACAGGAGATGGAGGACCGCTACAAAGCGTTTGCCAAAGCCCGCGCGCGTGACTTGCCGACCTACAATTCCAAGGTTTCGGCAGCGGAACGCCTGCCCATGGTCTTCCTGATCCACGACGAGTTCGCGGATTGGATGCTCGACGACGCATACAAGGGCGCGGTGGGCGCGGCAGTGCAGCGTCTGGGTGTTAAGGCACGTGCCGCAGGCATCCACTTGATCTTCGCGGCCCAGCGCCCCGATAAGGACGTGATGCCGATGCAGCTTCGCGAGAACCTAGGCAACCGTCTAATCTTGAAGGTGTCTAGCGAGGCGACATCAAAGATTGCGCTGGACCGGCCGGGCGCCGAGCTGTTGCTCGGACGAGGACACCTGGCCGCGAAGCTCAACGGTGAGCAGGGCTTGGTCTTCGCGCAAGCCCCGTTCCTGTCGGATCAGGACATCGAGGCCGCTGTGGCCGCAATAGCTGAAGACAACGTAAGGGAGGGAGGCAGTGAATGAAGGTCGAAGAAGCAGCAGACGCGATCGCCAAGTTTTTTAACGACCTGATCGGCGCGTGGGTGCCCGGCGCCGTTTTGACGGTCGGCCTGGCGCTCATGCACTTGGGCCCGGTTCAGCTCCAAGCGATCTTCAAGCTCGGCGACACGACCTCGGCTGCCCTTACGTTCGCGGGTGTCCTTTTCGCAATCGGTCACGCGTTGCTTGCCCTTCACGACCAGATCGTGAAGAAACTGCTCTCCAAAGTCGGACTTGCCAAACCTTTCGACGAAGCTAAGGCGAAGACGCGGAAGTCTTACGAGTGGTTCGTTGAGCTGGTTAAAGCCCAGCAGGCCGGAGCAGGTGCGATGGATTGGGGCTACAACGATCTGCGTAGCGTAGCGCTCTCGGTTTCCGCTGAGGCTGCTTCGGCGGGTCGCAGGTTCATGTTCATCTCGCTTCTATGCAATGGCGTAGGGACCGCCTTGGCGATTCTCGCGCTCGACTTTGCGGCGTGCTCTTTGCTTTCACCCAAGCTGCTGTTCATTTACGCCAATGCGGCCCCTTGGTCTGCGCAGGTGCTCTTGCTCTTGGGTATGGCGTTGACGCTCTTCAAGCAAGGTGACGTGTTTTACAACCGCGCGATGGCAACTCCCTTTTCTATTGCTATCGCCGAGCTGAAATTCAAGAAGGACGCAAATGCTGGCCAAAGCCCCACCACCCCTTAGGAAGATATACCTGGCCGGCGGGTTCAGATCGAATTGGCAGGCTCTAGTGGCCGCGCGCTTGGCCGAATCGTTTGAGCTGCTCGATCCCAGTGCTCACAACATTCAAGACCCCGCCGAATACACACGATGGGACCTGGAGGCTGTTCGCCAGTCCAACATCATTTTGGCCAACATGGAGGCATCCAACCCGGCTGGTTATTCTCTGGCGCTGGAGGTCGGATTCGCGAAGGCCTTAGGCAAACGGATCTTTTTGGTCGACCAGGTCGAGAATCCCTCGGTGCGCCGCTACTTCGAGATGGTTCGCCAGTGCTCCGAACGCGTTTTCCCGACGCTCGACGAAGCCGTCGATTACCTGTTGTCGCTGGACTAGTGAGATTCGCCGATGCCTTGCTAACAGTACGGAATGAACACCTCGAACCCGATGACGTACGCTCGCTGCTCGGCAGACACGGGCTGGGGGAGCGCGTTCATCTGGCTGTGATCTTACCCTCGACGACGCTAATTCTGAAGCACCCTCAGAAGTTCGGGGCGAGTTACGAGTGAGAGGCATTGCGGCGATGCGTACTATCCAAGCTTTTGTCCTGGCCGAATGACGACGACTTCCACATCATCTTCATCATCGTCGATAACGTAGTGGTCCTGGTGAAGAGCAAAGTCACTCTGCCGATGCAAGTCGAGGACGTATTCGAGAGTGCATCTTTCGATGAATCGGTCGAACTCTTTGCCGTAGCCTTGCATGAAGTTGTAGTCATCGGACTCGAATCCAGGGCTGAACCAGCGTAAGATGATTTGCGTGTATAGGGCTGCAACTCGGCACGCATGCCTGAGCATGAGGACTAATTCCTCACTGTCCTCATAGCCGCCATAATCCGCTGGCGGCCCCAACGGGAAGGTCCCGTGCGCTACATGATTTCGAAGATTGCGCACGAGTTGAAGCGCGAACGAAGGAAGCCTCTCGGTACCGGCTTCTATCCCTCCGACTGATGAGTTGTGTTCAGCTTTATATCGATTAAAAAGGCTGATGAAGTTGTTGCAGTGGTGTTCGAAATCTTGAGGGGCGGCCAGTGCTCCCACTCGTTCGAAAAGATCATCGAGAAGCGCTACGGCCCGCATGCTGCTGGTGCGTTTGAGATCCTTCTTTGCTACGCGTTTGACAGCCGACAGCGGGCCGTAACGATGATCGATGAAGCGATATGCCTCTTCCAGCCCATTGCATACGAACACGAAGCGAGTGAGTGCTGTGGCATGATTTGTGTAGTGCTCAGAATGCGCGTCGATGTTGTCAGCAACCGTCCCGCAGTAAAGGCCTGCATCGGAGGATTCGAACTTCCATGTGTTGACCTCGACCTTTTCAAGCTGAGCGGCTAACTGGAACCAATCTCCGATCGTATTAGTTCGGATAGTCGCCGTGCCATGTTCGCTTTTGTAGAAAGACGTGTTCCCGAGGTAGCTCGCGGCGAGGCTCACTTCGACCAGGTGCTCGGACACTCTCCGAGTTTTGGAGCAAATGGGGCAGGAATGAAGAAGATTGGATTTCGGATCGTCCGCGCTCATTTGCTCCACCCTCTCCTCGGTTACTTGTGGCAGACCGCGCAGGAGCCGTTGCCCTCATCGACTCCATAGATGTCGTCAATGTCGTCCGGGCAGGCCTTCGCGGGCCGCAGCGGATTGATGGGGATGGCCTTGCGCATGCGCTCGCGACGAATATCGTATTCCGCCCGGATCTCCGCCACGCGCTCAGGCTGCTCCATGTCGCTGAGAGATTCGTCCTTGGACCAAGTGAATGGCGAGCCATGCTCCAAGGCGTTCTTTTCAAGGGCCTTGGCAGCCTCATAGGCTTCGGGGTGCTGTTCGCGCAGCCTCACCCATTCAATCTTCTGCTGGAAAAAGCAGAAGGTGCATCCACTGCGCGATCTCCACTCGTAATACTTGGGATAGCCGACGCCGGAGTTCTCCAGGATGTCAATCACGCCGACCTTGTCGATGCCCGCCTCTCGGAAGGGCAGTTTCACGAATAGGTTGTCGGCTTTGGCCGAGTAACCTTCGCGGTAGTCCTCATCGGCACGGATGGCTACATAGGACGTGACTTTATCACCCGCAGCGAGCATGGGCCTTACCCAATTCTCGAAGGGGGCCAGCTTCAACTTCCGGGTGCACCACCGTGTGTTGGGGTTGGGCAGGAAGTGGTTATATTGGCGCAGCCAGAAAGTGAAGTCCCGATCGGGGTTCAGCCGCAGAATAGGCTTGCCAAGCCGGCCTTCGAGCTTCCCTAGGAATTCATAGACTTCGGGCAGTTCCTCGCCGGTGTCGGTGAAGAAGTAGTCGATGTCGAGCTCGGGATGATGCTCGCGCATGTAAACAGCCAGCGCCGCGCTATCCTTGCCGCCGGAAATCCCCAGAACGTGTCGCTCAGCCATTGGACGTCTCCTTATTGATGGATACCAGCTTCATCCCGGCCTTGGCCAGGATCGCCAGCAATACGTCGGTCTCCAGCCCTTGTTCCTCCAGCATCGAGGCGACCTCATGGGCTTTGGTCTCCACCGTCTGGCGATGGCGGTCCGATATCGCGAAGGAGCGCGAGATGGTCTTTGTGTCCGAGCCCGCGCCGATGACCACGGCAATGGCCTCACTGTGAGCCTTGCGGCCCTTCACGGCCACGAAGGCCTCGGCCTCTCGGAAGCGCCGCGCGAACTTGGAGAGCTCCAAGATCGCCGCATCGATGTGGCGATCCACCCAGTCGCGCGGAGGCCTATCTGTCGCCAGACTTAGTACGCCTTCGAGCGAGGCCCGCGAACCGTCGAAGTTGGCAAGGCGCGTGGCGAAACCGTCCATTTGCAGGTCGCCCGAGATGCCGGAGACGGAGCGTGCGCGCTCTCGTAGCGCATCGAGGTCATCGCGGCTCGCGCCGAGCGCGGAGAGCATCTTGGCTTCAACTTCGGCAAGCATCTTGCCGTAGGCGCTGGCGAGCTCCTGTAGCGGTGCGCGCAGCGCTTTCACGTAGGCTTTGCCGTCGACTGCGCCCAAGAGCGACGCAAGGTCGACGAACAGGACCTTATGCGGGTCGCTGGCCTTGAGGAGCATGTCACGCATGTCCTTGGCCGTCTGCCCCAGTCGCGAGGTCCGCCGAGCCCATTCGGGCAAGTTGAATATCATCGCCACCAAGCCGCGGGCCGCTTCAAGCGGGTCGGCTGCGCCAGCGTTTTCGCCGATCTCAGCTAAGAGTTTGGAGATGCCATCGAGGATTCGGTTCTTGTCCTCATCGATGGTCACCCAACGCAGCGAGAAGCGGTCGGGATCTTGCAGGCACTCGTCGATGTCGAAGTCGGTGAGCCGTGGCACGAACATCCCGTCCTTGTAGACCGCAACGTTGGCCTTGTGAGCGAGCAGGAAAGCCGTGAGGATCACCGACTGGATGCCCCGCTTCATGCCGAAGGGCGGCGCGCTCCACAGCGCGTAGACTTCGTGCACACCCACGCGGGCGCTGGCGTCGGAAAAGAGGGCGCGTGTAGCGTCCCATAGCGCCGCGAAGCCCTCGGCGAAACCATCGCTAGGGGGCATGCAACGCCATGCGCCTGAGGCGTCGACGCGATGAAGTTCCGTACTTTTGAGCAGCGTCTCGTAGAGGCCGCGCTCGGCCGGGAAGCCCTCGAAGCCCAGGGCCTCTTGCCCTTCAGCGTTTATCATCGCGTGCAGCAGGTCGCGGCGCGCCTTAACGCTGTTGCTCGACACACTGTCGCGGTTAACCAATTCGCTCCACACCGGAGGCGAGTGGTTAAACAGGTCGTCGGCGAGTGCGGACGACTCGGGGGAGAGTTTCTCTCCCGACTCTACGATCTGATGGGCGCCCTTGTGCCACTTTGCCCGCGACACCGCGGCTTGCAGTTGGTCCTCAAGGTCGGCCCGCGTCGCCGCTAACCGTGCGTAGACCTCGCGACGGGCGACGGCGTCGCCGGAAAGTTCATGCCTCTCTTTGACTTGTTCCAACGCCACCAGCTCAGCAGAGAGCTCGGTGATGCGGGCATGGTTGGTTGGGATGCCCACCATGACAGGCCAAGGACGATGTTTTGAGCAGTCCGCCGCTCGAAGGCTAGCGGCCCGCTGGCTCATACCTTTGCTCGGGAGAGCCAGGATGAACGCTCCAAACTCGCCCTTTTTCGGTTGGAAGTTGGAGGCGATTTTTTCGGCCTGCTCGATGCTGCAAATAGAGAGCTCCATCCAGCGCATGGTGCCCGTTTCGTGATAGTGCCGTTTCGCAACTACTGGATGTAGGCCCATGAGCTGCCCGAGCCGGGCGTAATCGATGCCGGGCGAGGCAGCTAGGGCTTGGGCGATGGCCGCGTCGATGTCGAAATCACTGCCCTCGAACACCGACCAAGCGCCGGTGTAGCTCTTGAATAGCACGACCTTGAGCGAGCTGAGCTTTTCCAATGCGGCGTTGAGTTCCTCGCGCGTCTTGTCGTAGAAAAGGGCACCGATCACGGCGGGGTCGGCTGCGAGGCCGGAGCCGTTGTGGAACAGATCGATGACAGCGATGTTCTTGATCAGCGATACGAGCAACGCATCGCCCGTTTTGGCCTCGGCCCGCTCGACCGCTTCGACGGCCTGCGACCAGCGATGCCCGTCGGGGGAGGCAAGGATCGCCGGTTCCAAGTTCGACCGCAGGTAGTCCCAGTAGTCGCTCGGACGATACCAGCTCGCATCGCTCTTGAGCGTCGAGTTTAGATAGGAGCGGAAGCCATGCGGCTCTACTGATGACAGAAAGCCGAACGTGCTGCGCTCGTTTTGTCCAAACTGTCGCTTGGAGATCGGGCCCAGCAGCGCGGCCATGGCCGGGTGCAGCGGCCAGCAGGCCTCCAAGGCCCGGGCGAAGTTCTGCCCCACTGCGGGCCGGCGCGAACGGATCGCCTCGGCGATGCGCTCGGAAGCGTCGCGCATCCAAGGCGGGCGTTCCTTGGCCTCAATCGCTCGGCCAATGAGTTCGACGACTTCGTCGCTCGCGGCCACAAAAGGAAGGTCGAGGTAGCGGCCTTGGATCTTGGCCCAGTCGTCTCGGGTGTCTATGCCCAGGCGGGCCGAATACTGCGCGAAGGACTGATGCAACACACCAACGACCACCAGGCGGCCTTCGGAACGAGCGGCGGCTTCGGCGAGCTCTTGGAAGAAGTAGACATCGTCTCCCGCACCCAAGGCGGAAGCCTCCAAGAACTTGCCCATCTCGTCAATGATGACTAGCACGCCGTCATGCGGGCGATTTTTGGCCTCTTCGAATAGCTCGGCAATTAGCGATTGGGCGTTCGGCTTGCTCCGGCCGTCTACTGACCTGCCCTCTGCGTGCCGGAGCGCAGCATGAAGTGCGGCGACGACGCTGCCGCGCCGGCCCACAACCGGTACTATCAACCAACCTTTGCGGACGGGGAATGTAATGTCGAAAGCGGGCTTGGAATTCAGGTGCAAGACTTGGCGCGCTTTCGCCCGAAGGTTCTTGTCGGGATGCAACGCGCTCGCTAACGCGACGGCCAATGAACTCTTGCCACCGCCGAAGGGTCCCGTCCAAGTGAAGCAACGTTGGTTGGTGCCCGAGAGTTGCTCGCAAATGACGTCGACCACCGAGCCAGCAGTGGCATGGCAGATGTAGCCGGAGAGGGCGTCGACTCGTCCAATATCTGCGTCAACCCGGATTGAGCGTTGATATTGGCGCGATATCTGAACGATGTCCGACAGTCTTTTTTCCAATTTTTCATTCATACGCGCGCCTGATCAGGTTCCTACGGTCTTCTTTTGAGATTGGTTTGCGGTGGACTTGACGAAGGCCTGCCGAATCAGTCCAGGCTAGCTTCCCGGCGGTGAAGTCGGATAGCGCCAACAACCGCTGCGCGATCGACTCTTCGTCTAGCTTAAAGACTCGACCGGGCGACCCTTCACCATAGGCTACGGTCTCGAAGGCTAGAGCACTCTGGCCATCAGCCTCACGGTCCCAGAAATCGACCAATGCATAGGCGAAGACGCCATCGTGCAGAGACGCTTTAGGGCCGCGTCGGAACGCGTACTGCCCCTTATGTACCTCTTGCAAGAGGCCTAACTCTCCTAAGAGTGGTTCAGCGAAATCTTCCGGCGATCCGCCGGCCGCGCGCGGCGCGTAGCTTCGCAGACAAGTTTCCAAGTCTCGCGAGATTGTCGACGCGGACAGTCGATGTTTTGCGTCGAGTTCGCGCGCGTAGCGGCTCAACGGCTCCTCGAGTTCTTGACGCGTGAAGGTGGGCGCGGTCACATGATTGAACAGCCAATGCCACGTAGTCGAGCGAAAGCATTTGCCCGCGAGTTGCCAATGGGCTAGCCATGCCGTCGAAGGGTTCTCGGCATAAGGATCAAGACCTCCGTCTTGAAGTATTTCCATCGCGAGGCTTCCGACGCGGAACTCATCAGGCCCGGCGTCATACATGACGCCGCAAGCTAGAGCCCAATGTCGAATGGAGGCGACCATGTTTTTGCCGACGCCGAAAGCGGCGATTGCCGTCTCATCCGCGAAGGTGGATTTGTGAATTGCGCGACCGTCGACAGCCTGATCGAAGGCTTTCTTAAGCCACATTTGGCGAAGGGGAAACGTCTCATGCCCTGAGAAGTGCGCGGGCGTTCCCTTGCTGACTTTGGACGTGGTTTTCATGCGACGATTCTAGCATCCGAGAGCGCCGAACTGGAGGATTCCGCCAGTCCAACCGGAGGTACGACGAGAACTGTATATATTTACAGTATGCCTCGGTGGCCGCGATCTGCAAAGTGTCCGCGTTTGGTGTACGCAATCAGCGGCGCGTTATGCCTCGCGACGACGAGTTCGCTCATGACCGACGGCGCATGCTCAACCGTCATCACCGCCGCAGGCAGCAGCACGATCAGGATCTGGCCGCTGAGACCGCGATGCCGCTTCTAGAGAGATTCGGACGATGAAGGTCATCACCCAAAAAGCGTCATAGTGGATCGCGACGCTTTCATACCTATGCCGATTGGCCATCCCGCGAACTTTCCATATTTCGAGATGCTCGATGTGATCGGCGCATTGCTCACGGCGGGCATCACAGGCCACTGTCCGCCTGGATGCTCGGTGCCCGATACTCCGCACCGTTAGTAACTGTGACAAGCGACGATTGTTCTGCAAGCGCAACGGCCAGGTCGTTCAGGTCCGCTGCCATATAGTCTTTCAGGACGAGCTGCGACCCACATCAGGCACATCGGAAATTTCCATCGCCGAAATGCAAAAACCCCCGCCTTTCGGGCGGGGGTTTCTGGCTTAGGGAGCCTGACGATTACCTACTTTCACACGGGAATCCGCACTATCATCGGCGTAGAGTCGTTTCACGGTCCTGTTCGGGATGGGAAGGGGTGGGACCGACTCGCT
>NZ_PREY01000059.1:0-20875 GCF_002959955.1 Burkholderia sp. BE12
AATTTCATAGGGGCCCGCAGCGGCTGCACCAGCTGCATCAAGGCCGGATATAGAGCTGCAGCCCATCCTGTCCGTCGAAACACGAGAAAACTGTTGCAAACGGGACGCGTTCATATAGACCTCATGAACGCTCCCGTCGAACTGTCGAGCGCCGCACGCGCGCAGCGTCAGCGCGAAGTCGTGCAGGCGCTGATGGCCGTGCTGCCGACGCACTGCCTGCTGTACCGCGACGAGGACACGGCGCCGTACGAATGCGACGGCCTGTCCGCGTACCGCCGGCTACCGCTCGCGGTCGCATTGCCCGAGACGGAGTCGCAGGTGCAGCGGGTCGTGCAGATCTGCCGCCGCATGGAAGTGCCGATCGTGCCGCGCGGCGCCGGCACCAGCCTGTCGGGCGGCGCGCTACCGATGGCGCTCGGCGTCGTGCTGTCGCTCGCGCGCTTCACGCGCATCGTCGAAGTCGACCCGTACGCGCGCACGGCGACCGTGCAGCCCGGCGTGCGCAATCTCGCGATCTCGGAAGCGGCCGCGCCGTACGGCCTGTATTACGCGCCCGATCCGTCGTCGCAGATCGCCTGCACGATCGGCGGCAACGTCGCGGAAAATTCCGGCGGCGTGCACTGCCTGAAATACGGGCTGACCGTGCACAACGTGATGCGCGTGCGCGCGGTGACGATCGACGGCGAGATCGTCGAATTCGGCTCGCTCGCGCTCGACATGCCGGGCCTCGACCTGCTCGCCGTGATGATCGGCAGCGAAGGGATGTTCGCGATCGTCACCGAGGTCACGGTGCGACTGATCCCGAAGCCGCAGACCGCGCAGCTCGTGATGGCGAGTTTCGACGACGTCGTCAAGGGCGGCGAGGCCGTCGCGGCGATCATCGCGTCGGGCATCATCCCGGCCGGGCTCGAGATGATGGACAAGCCGGCCACGCAAGCCGTCGAGGCATTCACGCACGCGGGCTACGACCTCGATGCGAAGGCGATCCTGCTGTGCGAATCGGACGGCACGCCCGAAGAAGTCGCCGAGGAAATCGTGCGGATGACGGCTGTCCTGCGGGAACACGGCGCGACGCGCATCCAGGTGTCGCGCAACGAAAGCGAGCGGCTGCGCTTCTGGTCCGGCCGCAAGAACGCGTTCCCGGCCGCCGGCCGCATTTCCGCCGATTACTACTGCATGGACGGCACCGTGCCGCGCCGCGCGATCGGCCCGCTGCTCGCGCGCATCGAGCAGCTCGAAACGCGCTACGGGCTGCGCTGCATCAACGTGTTCCATGCGGGCGACGGCAACATGCATCCGCTGATCCTGTACAACGCGAACGATCCGGACGAGCTGCACCGCGCCGAGCAGTTCGGCGCGGAAATCCTCGAATGCTGCGTGGAATTCGGCGGCAGCGTGACGGGCGAGCACGGTGTCGGTATCGAAAAACTCAATTCGATGTGCGTGCAGTTCTCGCCGCAGGAGCGCGATGCGTTCTTCGCGGTCAAGCGCGCATTCGATCCGGCCGGACTGCTGAACCCGGACAAGGGCATCCCGACCCGCGCGCGCTGCGCCGAATACGGGCGCCAGCACGTGCGCGGCGGGCTGCTGCCGCACCCCGATCTGCCGCGCTTCTGAGCGGCGTGCGCGGGTCGCGGCCCGCACCGCCGGCCGCGGTGCGGGGGGCCGCCGTGCCCGCGCGGCACGTTCGCGTGCCGGCCCGGGCAGGCCGGATGCGAGACGGGGCTTAGGGATAGTCGCGATGTGCAATCGCGCCACCCCGGTACAATCGACCGGACAACGAGACGAGAAAGCAACAGAACATGGAAGAGGACGACATCGTCGCCGGATGGGCCGAGCGCATCCGCGCCGCCAGTGCCGACGGCCGGCCGCTGCGGATTCGCGGCGGCGGCACCAAGGACTGGTACGGCCAGGCGCTCGAGGGCGAAATACTCGACACGCGCGCGTTTCAGGGCGTCGTGTCGTACGACCCGGCCGAACTCGTCGTCACGGTCCGCGCGGGCACGCCGCTCGCGCAGCTTGAAACCGTCCTCGCCGAGTGCGGCCAGATGCTGCCGTTCGAGCCGCCGCACTTCGGCCGTTCGGCCACCGTCGGCGGCTGCGTCGCGGCCGGCCTCGCGGGCCCGCGCCGCGCCGCCTGCGGCGCACCGCGCGATTTCGTGCTCGGCACGACGCTGATGAACGGTCGCGGCGAAAAGCTGCGCTTCGGCGGCCAGGTCGTGAAGAACGTCGCCGGCTACGACGTGTCGCGGCTGATGGCCGGCGCGCTCGGCACGCTCGGGCTGATGCTCGACCTGTCGATCAAGGTGCTGCCGATGCCGGTCGCCGAAGTCACGCTGAAGTTCGAGATGACCGCGACCGACGCGGTGCGCAAGCTCAACGAATGGGGCGGCCATCCGCTGCCGGTCAGCGCGAGCGCGTGGCGCAACGGCACGCTCGTGCTGCGCCTGTCGGGCGCGGAAGCCGCCGTGAAATCCGCGAAAACGCTGCTCGGCGGCGAAGTCGTCGACGCGGTCGAGGCCGAGCGCTTCTGGTCCGGCCTGCGCGAGCATACCGATCCGTTCTTCAACGGCATCCCGCCCGGCTACGCGCTGTGGCGCCTGTCGCTGCCGTCGATCACCGAACCGATGCACCTGCCCGGCACCCAGTTGATGGAATGGGGCGGCGCGCAGCGCTGGTGGATCACCGACGCCGACGCGCAAACCGTGCGCATGAGCGCGAAGCAGGCAGGCGGCCATGCGACGCTGTTCCGCGCGGGCGACACCTACGACCGCAGCGCGGGCGTGTTCACGCCGCTGCCCGCGCCGATGATGAAGATCCACCGCGGGCTGAAGAGCGCGTTCGATCCCGCGCGCATCTTCAATCGCGGCCGGCTCTACCCGGATCTCTGAGATGCAAACGAACCTCGCCGATTTCATCCGCAATACGCCCGACGGCGACGAGGCCGACGCGATCCTGCGCAAGTGCGTGCACTGCGGGTTCTGCACCGCGACCTGCCCGACCTATCAGCTGCTCGGCGACGAACTCGACGGCCCGCGCGGGCGCATCTACCTGATCAAGCAGATGGTCGAGGGCGCACCCGTCACGCGCAGCACGCAACAGCATCTCGACCGCTGCCTCACCTGCCGCAGCTGCGAGACGACCTGCCCGTCCGGCGTCCAGTACGGCCGGCTCGTCGAAATCGGCCGCAAGCACGTGGAGGCGCAGGTGGAGCGCCCCGCGCAGCAGCGGCTCATGCGCCGCGTGCTCGCGAGCGTCGTGCCGAACGCCGCGCTGTTCTCGCCGGTGATGCGGCTCGGCCAGCACGTGCGGCCGCTGCTGCCGAAGCGGCTGCGCGACAAGGTGCCGCCGCGCACGCGGCTGCTCGAATGGCCGCACCGCACGCATACGCGCAAGATGCTGATGCTCGGCGGCTGCGTGCAGCCGTCGATGCTGCCGAACATCAACATCGCGACTGCGCGCGTGCTCGACGCGCTCGGCATCGAGACGGTCGTCTCGCCCGACGCGGGCTGCTGCGGCGCGATCCGCCTGCACCTGAACTATCACGACGAAGCGCTCGACGACGCGCGCCGCAACATCGACGCGTGGTGGCCCCACGTCGAACAGGGCGCCGAGGCGATCGTGATGAATGCGTCGGGCTGCGGCGCGACGGTGCTCGAATACGCGCACCTGCTGCGCGACGATCCGGCCTACGCGGAGAAAGCGCAGCGCATCGTGTCGATGACGCGCGACATCTCCGACGTGCTGCTCGCGTTCGAGGCCGAACTCGCGACGATCGCCCGGCGCCGCGCGATCCATACGGTCGCGTACCACCCGCCGTGCACGCTGCAGCACGGGCAGCAGTCGCGCGGCAAGGTCGAGCGCCTGCTCGAGACGCTCGGCATCGACGTGCGGCTGCCGGCCGACAGCCATCTGTGCTGCGGCTCGGCCGGCACCTACTCGCTGACGCAGCCGTCGCTGTCGTACCGGTTGCGCAAGCAGAAGCTGCTGAAGCTGCAGGCGCTCGAACCGCAGATGATCGTATCCGGCAACATCGGCTGCATCGCGCACCTGCAAAGCGGCACGCAGGTGCCGGTCGTCCACTGGGTCCAGCTCGTCGAGCATTTGCTGTACGGCTAGCGCCTCTTCCCGCTAATCACGGGCTTGCGCCGGCCCGCGGAAGGACCGAGCGCAAGGATGGCGACGAAGCGAATACTCGACGTATTCGCGACGAGCATGAGGCGGTGATCGGCCGCGCGGCGTCCGTATAATGAGCGGATCGGTGCGCCGCGGATCGCGGCGCATCGGCTTCATACCCGCTTCCGTGCTGCTTCCGTGCCCGCCATGTCCGATCTCGCCGCCCGTCTCGACTCCGTTCATCGCCGCATCGCCGACGCCGCCCGCGCGGCCGGCCGCGATCCCGCCACCGTATCGCTGCTCGCCGTGTCGAAGACGTTTCCGGCCGACGACGTGCGCGCCGCGTATGCGGCCGGCCAGCGCGCCTTCGGCGAGAACTACGTGCAGGAATCGATCGACAAGATCGACGCGCTCGCCGACCTGCGCGCGCGCCTCGAATGGCATTTCATCGGGCCGCTGCAATCGAACAAGACGCGCCCCGTCGCCGAGCGCTTCGACTGGGTCCATTCGGTCGACCGGCTGAAGATCGCCCAGCGCCTGTCGGAACAGCGCCCCGCGCACCTGCCGCCGCTCAACGTGTGCGTGCAGGTGAACATCAGCGGCGAGACGTCGAAGAGCGGCGTCGCGCCGGCCGACGTGGCCGAGGTCGCGCGTGCGGTCGCCGCGCTGCCGTCGCTGCGGCTGCGCGGCCTGATGGCGATTCCCGAACCGGCCGGCGACACCGACGCGCAGCGTGCGCCGCATCGCGCGCTGCGCGCGTTGTTCGACGCGTTGCGCACCGACGGCCTGCCGCTCGACACGCTGTCGATGGGCATGTCCGCCGATCTCGAGGCGGCCGTGCTCGAAGGCGCCACGATCGTGCGCGTCGGCACCGCGATCTTCGGCGCGCGCGATTACTCGCGCTGAACGCCGCGCTCCTTTCCGCCATTCCGTTCACTCACTCGCTCATTCCCGACATCATGAAAATCGCATTCATCGGCGGCGGCAACATGGCCGCGGCCCTGATCGGCGGCCTGATCAAGCGCGGCGTCGCCGCGGACGGCCTGTATGCCATCGACATCAACGAAGACGTCCGCGCGCGCGCCGCGCAGCAATTCGGCGTGCGCACCGGCGCGGCCGTCGACGCAACGCTCGTCGATTACGACGCGATCGTGCTCGCGGTGAAGCCGCAGGTGCTGAAGGACGTCGCGCAGGCGCTCGCGCCGCACCTGAAGTCGCAGCTCGTGATCAGCATCGCGGCCGGCATCCGCGGCACGGATCTCGCCCGCTGGCTGGGCGGCTACGCGCGCGTCGTGCGCACGATGCCGAACACGCCCGCGCTGGTCGGCATGGGCGTGACCGGCCTGGCCGCGCTGCCGGGCGTCAACGCGGCAGGCCGCGAACTCGCGTCGAGCGTGCTCGGCGCGGTCGGCGAGATCGTCTGGTTCGACGACGAATCGCAGCTCGACGCGGTCACGGCGATTTCGGGCAGCGGCCCCGCGTACGTGTTCTATTTCATCGAAGCGCTGCAGGAAGCCGCGCGCCGTCTCGGCATGAACGACGAGCAGGGCCGCGCGCTCGCGGTCGCGACGTTCACGGGCGCCGCGCAACTCGCCGCGCAATCGGGCGAACCGGCTGGCGTGCTGCGCGAACGCGTGACGTCGAAGGGCGGCACGACGGCCGCCGCGCTCGCGGCGTTCGACGCGCAGGGCGTGAAGGAAGCGATCGTGCGCGGCGCACTCGCGGCCGAAGCGCGCGCGAAGGAAATGGGCGACGAGCTCGGCGGCGCGTAAGCACGACAGCAGCGCCGGTCTGGCCGGCGCCGGACGTAAAAAAAGCGACCGTCGGGTCGCTTTTTCGTTGGCGCCGCGCGCACGAACGTGCGGTACGCCGGTGTGTCGTTCAGCTGCCGGCCAGCAGGTAATGCGCGGCGATGCCCGCGAACAGCACGCCGCCGAGCCAGTTGTTGTGGCGGAACGCCGCGAAGCAGGGCATCCGTTCGCGATCCTTGATCAGCGTGTAGTGATACAGCGCGCAGCCGACCGCCGCCGCCCAGCCGGCCCAGTACGCGAGGCCGAAGCCGAGCGTCACGCCGATCCACACGTAGATGCCGAGCGTCACCGCGTAGCACGCCATCACGGCCGCGACGTCGAAACGGCCGAACGTCAGCGCGGACGTACGGATGCCGATCTTGATGTCATCGTCGCGATCGACCATCGCATATTCGGTGTCGTACGCGACCGACCAGAAGATGTTCGCGACCAGCATCACCCACGCAAGCACCGGCACCGTGTCCTGCACGGCCGCGAACGCCATCGGGATGCCGAAGCCGAACGCGATGCCGAGATACGCCTGCGGAATCGCGAAGAAGCGCTTCATGAACGGATAGGAGCCGGCGACGAACAGCGCGACGACCGACAATTCCTTCGTCAGCGTATTGAGCGGCAGGATCAGCAGGAACGCGATGAACGACAGCCCGACCGCGATCGCGACGGCCTCCCACGCCCGGATCTTGCCCGACGTCAGCGGCCGGTCGGCCGTGCGCTTCACGTGGCGGTCGAAATCGCGGTCGGCGTAGTCGTTCATCGCGCAGCCGGCCGAGCGCATCAGCAGCGTGCCGAGCGTGAAGATCACGAGCAGCGGCCAGCGCGGATGGCCGTCCGACGCGATCCACAGCGCGTTGAGCGTCGGCCACAGCAGCAGCAGGCTGCCGATCGGCTTGTCCATCCGGACGAGCCGCAGATACAGGGGAAAGCGGGCAAGCATGGCGAAGCACCGGGAAGGGAATCCCGGCATTTTAGAGCCGAGCGGTGCTTCGCGTCATGTCGGCGCGACCCGCGGCCGGCGGTCGCGGCGGCCCGGCTGGCCGCCGCGGCCCGCTACGCGCGGGCGCGCGGCGGCGGGCATCGATCCAGGGACAGAGTCGAAGCCGGCCCACAGGGGGCCGGCCTGACGCCCCCCGCGGCGCCGGGCTT
Organism: Burkholderia sp. BE12; assembly: GCF_002959955.1. Lineage (NCBI taxonomy): Bacteria > Pseudomonadati > Pseudomonadota > Betaproteobacteria > Burkholderiales > Burkholderiaceae > Burkholderia > Burkholderia sp. BE12. The sequence goes on from NZ_PREY01000059.1 coordinate 7,071, forward strand.
ACGCGAGCAGCGACCGCAGCATCCATGCGGTCTTTTCATGCGTCTGCAGGCGCTGGGTCAGCAGGTCGGCGGTCGGCTCGTCGCTCGCCGCGTCGGCGATCGGGAAGATTTCGCGCGCGGTGCGCACGACCGTCTCGTGCCCTTCGACGAGCTGGCGGATCATCTCCTCGGCGGCCGGCACACCCTTCGCTTCCGGCACCGACGACAGTTTCGCGAATTCGCCGAACGTGCCGGGCGCGACGACGCCCAGCGTACGAATACGCTCGGCGACGGAATCGACCGCGAGCCATAGTTCGTTGTACTGCTCCTCGAACATCAGGTGCAGCGTGTTGAACATCGGTCCGGTCACGTTCCAGTGGAAATTGTGGGTCTTCAGGTACAGCGAGAACGTATCGGCGAGCAGGCGCGACAGGCCGTCCGCGATGTTCTTGCGGTCCTTGTCGCTGATACCGATGTTGATCTGCGTGGCGTTGCCTTTCTTGGCCATCTTCGGGACTCCTCATTCGAAATGTTGAACCGGCGAAAATGCATCGGGCAATCCGCATGCCGCGTCGCGCGGCATCCGTTCGCGACTCGCCAGTCTAGCGTCGCGAATCCGTTGCCGCCCTCGCCCTCAACCGCCGGCGGCCGACACGACCGGCGCGAGCGCGTGCAGCGCCTGCGAAACCAGCTCTGCCGCCCCGCCGACGACGATCGCGAAGCCGACGACGTAGCGCGCCAGCTCCACCGGCGATCGCAGAATGGGCGACGCGGCGGCGCGCATGTCGAGCATCATTTGTGTCATGGTCGTCACTCCTTTGACAAGACATCGTTCAGGGAAGAAACGGCCGGTCGTCGGACCGGCCGTTTCACGTTACTGCATTACTGCATCACCGCGTCAGGATGCGGCCGCGTTCACGCGAGGTCGAAGCGGTCGAGGTTCATCACCTTGTTCCAGGCCGCGACGAAATCGCGCGCGAACTTCTCCTTCGCGTCCGCGCTGCCGTACACCTCGGCCAGCGCACGCAGTTGCGCATGCGAACCGAAGATCAGGTCGACGCGCGTGCCCGTCCACTTGAGCTCGCCCGTCGCGCGATCGCGCCCTTCGAACACGTCGTTCGCGGCCGACGCCGGCTTCCATTCCGTGCCCATGTCGAGCAGGTTCACGAAGAAGTCGTTCGTCAGCGTTTCCGGACGATCGGTGAACACGCCATGCTTCGCATCGCCGGCATTCGCACCGAGCACGCGCAGGCCGCCGACGAGCACCGTCATCTCCGGTGCGCTCAGCGTCAGCAGCTGGGCCTTGTCGACCAGCAGCGCCTCGGCCGGCGTCTTGTACGCGTGCTTCAGGAAGTTGCGGAAACCGTCGGCGAGCGGCTCGAGCACGGCCATCGCGTCGACGTCGGTTTCTTCCTGCGACGCATCCATCCGGCCCGGGGCGAACGGCACGGTGACCGCGACACCCGCGCTCTTCGCGGCCTGCTCGACGCCGGCCGCGCCGGCCAGCACGATCAGATCGGCCAGCGACACCTTCTTGCCGCCCGTCTGCGCATCGTTGAACGCCTTCCGCACGCCTTCGAGCGTTTCGAGCACCGCCGCGAGTTCGGCCGGGCGGTTCACTTCCCAGTCCTTCTGCGGCGCGAGGCGGATGCGCGCACCGTTCGCGCCGCCGCGCTTGTCCGAGCCGCGGAACGTCGCCGCCGACGCCCAGGCGGTCGACACGAGCTGCGACACCGACAGGCCGGTCGCCAGCACCTTCGCCTTCAGCGCGGCGACGTCGGCGGCGTCGATCAACGGGTGATCGACGGCCGGGATCGGGTCCTGCCACAGCAGGTGTTCCGCCGGCACGTCCGGGCCGAGATAACGGGCACGCGGGCCCATGTCGCGGTGCGTGAGCTTGAACCACGCGCGTGCGAACGCGTCGGCGAATTCGGCCGGATTCTCGTAGAAGCGGCGCGAGATCTTTTCGTAGGCCGGGTCGAAACGCAGCGACAGGTCGGTCGTCAGCATCGTCGGACGATGCTTCTTCGACGCGTCGTATGCGTCCGGAATCACCTCGCCGGCATCCTTCGCGACCCACTGGTGCGCGCCGGCCGGGCTCTTCGTGAGCTCCCACTCGTAGCTGAACAGGTGCTTGAAGAAGTCGTTGCTCCACTTCGTCGGGGTCGACGTCCACGTGACTTCGAGGCCGCTCGTGATCGTGTCCTTGCCCTTGCCCGTGCCGAACGTGCTCTTCCAGCCGAGGCCCTGCTGCTCGAGGCCCGCGGCTTCCGGCTCGGGACCGACGTTGGTGGCCGGGCCGGCGCCGTGCGTCTTGCCGAACGTGTGGCCGCCCGCGATCAGCGCGACCGTTTCCTCGTCGTTCATCGCCATCCGCGCGAACGTCTCGCGGATGTCGTGCGCGGCGGCGACCGGGTCGGGGTTGCCGTCCGGGCCTTCCGGGTTCACGTAGATCAGGCCCATCTGCACCGCGGCGAGCGGGCTTTCGAGCTCGCGCTTGCCCGTGTAGCGGCTGTTCGGGCCGCCGCTCAGTTCCAGCCAGATCTTTTCCGAGCCCCAGTAGACGTCGTCCGGTTCCCACGTGTCGACGCGGCCGCCGGCATAGCCGAACGTCTTGAAGCCCATCGATTCGAGCGCGACGTTGCCGGTCAGGATCAGCAGGTCGGCCCACGAGATGTTGCGGCCGTACTTCTGCTTGATCGGCCACAGCAGCCGGCGCGCCTTGTCGAGGCTCACGTTGTCCGGCCAGCTGTTGAGCGGCGCGAAGCGCTGCTGCCCGCCGCCCGCGCCGCCGCGACCGTCGGCCGTGCGGTACGTGCCGGCGCTATGCCACGCCATGCGCACGAACAGGCCGCCGTAGTGGCCGAAGTCGGCCGGCCACCAGTCGTGCGACGTCGTCATCAGCGCGTGCAGGTCCTGCTTCACCGCGGCGAGATCCAGCTTCTTGAACGCCTCGGCGTAGTCGAAATCCGGGTCCATCGGATCGGACAGCGCCGAATGCCGATGCAGGACGTTGAGGTTCAGCTGATTCGGCCACCAGTCCTTGTTCGTCGTGCCGCTGCCTGCGGTGTGGTTGAACGGGCATTTCGTTTCGTTCGACATGCTTTTTTCTCCTTGACTTGCTCGTAGGCCCCCACGTGCCGGGCGCGGTTCGTGGAGCATTGCGGGGGGATGAAACGGAACAGGCGGGTACTCCTGTCGTACTACGGGATGTCGTACGCCGCCTTCGGCACGCGTTCCCGTTGCCACGCGCCGCAGGCGGGGCGCTCGAGGAAGCGGCTGCCGGCAGTCGTCGTACCGGCGAGGCGGGCGGTCTTTCGGGTATCGGGCATGCGATGCTCCCTCATGGCTCGACGGCAGGTGAATCGGGGGAACACAGGACCGGCGTGCGGCGGCACTCATCCGCCATACGCACGGTCCGCCAGATACGCGAACGCAATCGGACGCAGGCCGCGAACCGCCGCCCTGGCGCGATGTACGACCGTGTCGCGCGACGGGATGTTCCGCTGCGCGTGCTGCAATACCGACCGCATCATGACATCCTCCTTTGACGCTTGCATTCAACGTGCATGTCGCACGTCGGCTATGACACCGATCCATGTAGAGGATTCTATCTATATCTATCAATTATTTGAATTTGATAAATTTCATCTATGCGATAGGCAAAAATAAACGGGGTCGCACGACCCCGTTCATCACGCTGCCACACCCGCATGCGCCGGTGCGTCAGTTCATCATGGCCGGCATGTCGAGCTTCGCGACGCCCGGCAGCTCGCACGCGGTAATCGCGTCGCTGATCGCGTCGATCGCCGGCATCCGCGTGAAGCTCTTGCGCCACACCAGCACCACGCGGCGGTCGGGCACCGGTTCGTTGAACGGCACGTACGACAGCAGCTCGGCATCGGGGCCGTTCGCGCGCGGGCCGACCTCGGCGACCGACATCCGCGGCAGCACGGTGATGCCGACGCCGCTCGCGACCATGTGGCGAATGGTTTCGAGCGACGAGCCCTCGAACGTCTTCTGGATGCCGTCGGCCGTCTGCGAGAAGCGCATCAGTTCCGGACACACGCCGAGCACGTGATCGCGGAAGCAGTGGCCGTTGCCGAGCAGCAGCATGGTTTCCTGCTTCAGATCCTCGGCGTCGATTTCCTCGCGCTTCTCCCACGGATGGCCGGCCGGCAGCGCGACGACGAACGGCTCGTCGTACAGCGGCCGCACCATCAGGCCGGTTTCGGGGAACGGCAGCGCCATGATCGCGGCATCGATCTCGCCCTGTTTCAGCAGTTCGAGCAGCTTCAGCGTGTAGTTCTCCTGCAGCATCAGCGGCATCTGCGGGACACGCTGGATCATTTGCTTGACGAGCGTCGGCAGCAGATACGGCCCGATCGTGTAGATCACGCCGAGGCGGAACGGGCCGACGAGCGGGTCCTTGCCCTGCTTCGCGATCTCCTTGATCGCGAACGTCTGCTCGAGCACGCGCTGCGCCTGGGTGACGATCTGGTCGCCGATCGGCGTCACGCTCACTTCGCTCGCGCCGCGCTCGAAAATCTGCACGTTGAGCTCGTCTTCCAGCTTCTTGATCGCCACCGACAGCGTCGGCTGGCTCACGAAGCACGCTTCGGCCGCGCGCCCGAAATGCCGTTCGCGCGCGACCGCGACGATGTACTTCAATTCAGTCAGGGTCATTGTGGGTCAATCAGAGATATACAGGCGATAGGTTTAATTTATACACCCTCTGGCCCAGGTTCGCCAAGTTTCTCTGCATCGCGATGCGTCGAGTGGCGGTTTTCGATCCGGCCCCAGGCCGGCCGATCAGGCCTTCAGGTACTGCTCGCGCGCGCCGAGCCAGCGCGCGAGGTGCTGCGTGACGACGTCCGGATACGCGGCAATCAGCCGCGCCGCGGCCTCGCGGGCAGGATCGATCAGCCAGCCGTCGGTCTCGAGGTTGGCAAAGCGCAGCATCGCCGCGCCCGACTGGCGCGCGCCGAGGAATTCGCCGGGGCCGCGGATTTCGAGGTCGCGCCGCGCGATCTCGAAACCGTCGGTCGTCTCGCGCATCGTCTTCAGCCGCTCGCGGCCGGTGATCGACAGCGGCCCGGTGTACAGCAGCACGCACACCGACGCCGCGGTGCCGCGCCCGACGCGGCCGCGCAACTGGTGCAGCTGGGCCAGGCCGAACCGTTCCGCGTGCTCGATCACCATCAGCGAGGCGTTCGGCACGTCGACGCCCACCTCGATCACGGTCGTCGCGACCAGCAACTGCACTTCGTTGCGCGTGAACGCTTCCATCACGGCCGCCTTGTCGGCCGGCGCCAGGCGGCCGTGCACGAGGCCGACCTTCAACTCGGGGAGCGCCGCGGCCAGCGTCTCGTAGGTTTCGACGGCCGTCTGCAGCTGGAGCGTCTCGCTCTCCTCGATCAGCGGGCACACCCAGTACACCTGGCGCCCGGTCAGCGCGGCCTCGCGCACGCGGGCGATCACCTCTTCGCGCCGCGCGTCGCCGACGAGGCGCGTCAGCACGGGCGTGCGGCCGGGCGGCAGCTCGTCGATCGCCGACACCTCGAGGTCCGCGTAGTACGTCATCGCGAGCGTGCGCGGAATCGGCGTGGCCGACATCATCAATTGGTGCGGCTGAAAGTCGCGCGCGCCGTTGGCGGCATTCGCGGCCTTCGCGCGTAGCGCGAGACGCTGCTCGACGCCGAAGCGGTGCTGCTCGTCGACGATCACGAGGCCGAGCCGCGCGAATTCGACCGTATCCTGGATGATCGCGTGCGTGCCGATCACGAGCTGCGCGGTGCCGAGCGCGGCCGCCTCGACCGCCGCGCGTTTCTCCTTCGCCTTCAGGCTGCCCGCGAGCCACGCGACCGTGACGCCGAGCGGCTCCAGCCATGCGCGCAGCTTGCGCGCATGTTGCTCCGCGAGGATTTCGGTCGGGGCCATCAACGCGGCCTGGTAGCCGGCGTCGATCGCCTGCGTGGCGGCCAGCGCCGCGACGACCGTCTTGCCGCTGCCGACGTCGCCCTGCAGCAGGCGCTGCATCGGGTGCGCGAGCGTGAGGTCGTGCGCGATCTCGTCGACGACGCGCGCCTGCGCGCCCGTCAGCGTAAACGGCAGCGCCGCGTAGAACCGGGTCGTCAGCGCGCCGACATCGGTCGCGGTGCGGCGCGGCATTGCGGGCGCCGCGCGCGTGCGGCGCTCCTCGTGCGCACGCTTGAGCGACAGCTGCTGCGCGAGCAATTCCTCGAACTTGATGCGCGTCCACGCCGGATGCGAGCCGTCCATCAGCGCGGCTTCGTCGGAATCGACACCCGGATGGTGCAGGATGCGCACGGCCTGCGCGAGCGTCGGCACGCCGAGCGGCTTCAGGTAATCGCGCTCGATTTCAGGCGGCAGCAGCTCGGGCAGCGGCGTGCGCTCGACCGCGTTCTCGATCGCCTTGCGCAGATACGCCTGCGACACGCCGGCCGTGCTCGGATAGACGGGCGTGAGCACCTGCGGCAGCGGCGCGTCCGCTTCGACGACGCGCACCGCCGGATGCACCATCTCCATCCCGAAGAAGCCGCCGCGCACGTCGCCGCGCACGCGCAGCCGCTGGCCGACGGCCATCTGCTTGACCTGCGACCCGTAGAAATTCAGGAACCGCAGCACGAGCTGCTCGCCGTCGTCGTCCTGGATCTTCACGACGAGCTGGCGGCGCGGCCGGAACGCGACCTCGTTGTCGAACACGACGCCTTCGGTCTGCGCGATGCCGCCCGGAAGCAGCTCGCCGATCGGCGTGAGCGTGGTTTCGTCCTCGTAGCGCATCGGCAGATGCAGCACGAGATCGATCGAGCGCGTGAGGCCGAGCTTCGCCAGCTTGTCGGCGGTTTTCACCGGTTTGTCGGCGGCCGGCTTCTTCTTGCGTTTCGTGCCGGCCGCCCCTGCTTCGTCGCCGGCGGCGCCGTCGGCCTCGGGCGCGGCGGCCGCGGGCTGCGCGAGCCGCCCGTCGGCGCCGCGCTTCGGGCCGGCGCGGCGCGCGCCGGAGCCCGATGCGGACGGCGCGGACGAGGCGGCATCGTCCGCGTCGAACGGATCGGCGGAATCGGCGACGGCAGCGGGGGAACGGCGTGGTGACACAGGCATCGGATCGTCTGGGTGCTTCGCAAGGCAAGTACAATAGCGGCTTTCACGTCGTCCGAACGAACGACGCCGGCCAGGCCGCGCATCCCGTCATCATAGCGGCTCGCGCGCCCCGATTACGCGTTTCCGCCCTGCCGGCGACGCCCGCCGGCCGCTTCGAACCAGCCCGCATGTTCACGCTTTCCGATTTCGATTTCAATCTGCCGCCCGAGCTGATTGCACAAACCGCGCTGCCCGATCGCACCGCGAGCCGCCTGCTCGAGGTCGAGCGCGGCGTCGAGCCCGCACGCCTCGTCGACCGCCGTTTCGCCGAGCTGCCGTCGTGCATCGCGCCCGGCGACCTGCTCGTGTTCAACGATACCAAGGTGCTGAAGGCGCGTTTCTTCGGCCAGAAGGCCAGCGGCGGCAAGATCGAGGTGCTGATCGAGCGCGTGACGGGCACGCACACGGCGCTCGCGCAGATCCGCGCGAGCAAGTCGCCGGGCGCCGGCACGACGCTGCGTCTGGCCGATGCGTTCGACGTGACGGTCGGCGAGCGCGTCGAGCCGTTCTTCACGCTGCACTTCCCCGCGCCGTGCCTCGAACTGATCGAGCAGTACGGCCGCCTGCCGCTGCCGCCGTATATCGAGCACGATCCCGACGCGACCGACGAAACGCGCTACCAGACCGTCTACGCGAGCAATCCGGGCGCGGTCGCGGCGCCGACGGCCGGGCTGCACTTCGACCAGCCGCTGCTCGACAAGCTCGACGCGATGGGCGTCGAGCGCGCGACGCTGACGCTGCACGTCGGCGCCGGCACGTTCCAGCCGGTGCGCGTCGACAACATCGCCGAGCACAAGATGCACAGCGAGTGGTACGACCTGCCGCAGTCGCTCGTCGACAGGATCGCCGCGACCCGCGCGCGCGGCGGCAACGTGATCGCGGTCGGCACGACGTCGATGCGCGCGCTCGAAGCCGCCGCGCGCTCGGCCGACGAAGCGGGCCGCCCGCTCGCGGCGACCCAGGCCGAAACCGACATCTTCATCACGCCCGGCTACCGTTTCCGCGTGGTCGACCGGCTCGTCACGAACTTTCACCTGCCGAAATCGACGCTGCTGATGCTGGTGTCCGCGTTCGCGGGCGTCGAGACGATCCGCGCCGCTTACCGGCACGCGATCGCCGAACGCTACCGCTTCTTCAGCTACGGCGACGCGATGCTGCTCACGCGACGCGACACGCCGGAGGCGCCGGGCGCGTAGGCGCGCGCGGGCATGCTCGCCGGCACGCGCCGCATTCGCTGCTTGCCGGCTGCGTGCGCCACGCCGGCGCGCCCCGTTTCTTTCACCGCCGCCGGCCTTTCGGCGGCGTTTCCAACATGCGCCGGACTGTCTTCCGGTAGCAAGGAGCACTCACGATGACCGAAGGTTCATCCCACGATACGCACGATACGCACGCGAGCCACGACACGCACGCCCCCGTGCAGGACCGCCCGGCGAACGGGCTCGAATTCGAACTGCTGACAACCGACGGCCACGCGCGCCGCGGCCGCGTGAAGCTCAACCACGGCACGGTCGAAACGCCGATCTTCATGCCGGTCGGCACGTACGGCACCGTGAAGGCGATCCAGCCGCGCGAGCTGCACGAGATCAAGGCCCAGATCATCCTCGGCAACACGTTCCACCTGTGGCTGCGCCCGGGCCTCGACACGATCGACGCGCACGGCGGCCTGCACGGCTTCATGGGCTGGAACAAGCCGATCCTGACCGACTCGGGCGGCTTCCAGGTGTTCTCGCTCGGCGACCTGCGCAAGATCACCGAGGACGGCGTCACGTTCGCGTCGCCGATCAACGGCGACAAGCTGTTCCTGTCGCCGGAAGTGTCGATGCAGATCCAGAAGGTGCTGAACTCCGACATCGTGATGCAGTTCGACGAATGCACGCCGTACGCGACCAACGGCATGCCGACGACGCACCAGGAAGCGGCCGACTCGATGCGCATGTCGCTGCGCTGGGCGAAGCGCTCGCTCGACGAATTCGACCGGCTCGGCAACCCGAATGCGCTGTTCGGGATCGTCCAGGGCGGAATGTTCGAGGACCTGCGCGACGAATCGCTCGCCGGCCTCGCGGAACTCGGCTTCCACGGCCTCGCGATCGGCGGGCTGTCCGTCGGCGAGCCGAAGGAAGACATGATGCGCGTGTTGCAGCACGTGGGCCCGAAGCTGCCGGCCAACAAGCCGCACTACCTGATGGGCGTCGGCACGCCGGAGGACCTGGTCGAGGGCGTCGCGAACGGCATCGACATGTTCGACTGCGTGATGCCGACCCGCAACGCGCGCAACGGCTGGCTGTTCACGCGCTTCGGCGACGTGAAGATCCGCAACGCGACGCACAAGAACTCGCTGAAGCCGCTCGACGCGACCTGCACGTGCTACACGTGCCGGAACTTCTCGCGCGGCTACCTGCATCACCTGCACCGGGTCGGCGAAATCCTCGGCGCGCAGCTCAACACGATCCACAACCTGCACTACTACCTGCAGCTGATGAGCGAGATCCGCGACGCGATCGAAACGCATACGTTCGACGCATTCCGGCAGCGCTTCGCGGAGGATCGCGCGAGAGGAGTCGACTGACTGTCCGGCGGGCGGCCCGCCCCATAGGACATGACCTGAAAGAAAGCCATATCCAATGGGACACGCACTAAAAAACCCGGTCCAACCACCGGAGCGGGCCATCAAACATTACAATTGCCTTTCCACACAAGCCGCAACGGTATCGGTTCGCGCTTTAACAGCTTGATCCGAAAGCGCATTTGCCGAGCCGTTTGCGCATGGGGCCGGTGGTAGAATAACCGGCTTATTTTTCGATCTTCCCCTACGGAGAGACCAACGTGCCGTTCATTTCCAATGCCTTCGCGCAAGGTGCCGGTGGTGCCGAATCGAGCCTGATGAGCTTCCTGCCGCTCATCCTGATGTTCGCGGTGCTGTACTTCATCATGATCCGTCCGCAGATGAAGCGCCAGAAGGAACACCGCAACATGCTCGCGGCCATGGCGAAGGGCGACGAAGTCGTCACGAGCGGCGGCCTCGTCGGCAAGGTGACGAAGGTCACCGAAGGCTACATCGGCGTCGAAATCGCCGAAGGCACCGAAATCACCGTGCAGAAGGCTGCCGTCACGACCATTCTGCCGAAGGGCACGATCAAGTCGCTGTAAGGCTTTCACCGAGCGTCCGGCTCCCCGCGCCGTGCCCGCCTGAGAGAGCGGGCCGCCGCGGCGCCGGACGCGACGCTTTCACGCCAACCACCCGTTCGGCCCCCTCATGAATCGTTATCCACTCTGGAAATATGTCGTGATGGTCGTGGCGCTCGCCATCGGCCTTCTGTACACATTGCCCAACTTCTTCGGCGAAGCGCCGGCGGTGCAGGTGTCGAGCGGCAAGGCCACGGTCAAGCTCGACTCGACCACGCTGACCCAGGTCGAATCGGCGCTCGCGTCCGCGCAGATCACGCCGGACGACGTCACCTTCGAGAACACGGCGACCAACGCGAACATCCGCGTGCGCCTGAAGGACACCGATACGCAGCTGCGCGTCAAGGACCTGCTGCAGAAGTCGCTGAACGCCGATCCGAACGATCCGCAGTACGTCGTCGCACTGAACCTGCAAAGCGCGTCGCCGCGCTGGCTGACCGCACTGCACGCGCTGCCGATGTATCTCGGCCTCGACCTGCGCGGCGGTGTGCACTTCCTGCTCCAGGTCGACATGACGGGCGCGCTCACGAAGAAGCTCGACTCCGACGCGTCCGACGCGCGCACGCTGCTGCGCGACAAGAACATCCGCGACGGCGGCGTGAGCCGCGTCGATCAATCCGTCGTCGTCAACTTCAGCGACGCGCAGACGGCGGAAGACGCCCGCAAGGTGCTCGCCGCTTCGGTCACCGAACTGCAATGGGCGACGCAGCCCGGCGGCGGCGGCACGCAAGTCGTCGGCACCTTCACGCCGGCCGTGCAGAAGTCCGTCGAGGACGCCGCGCTCAAGCAGAACCTGACGACGCTCCACAACCGCGTGAACGAACTCGGCGTGTCCGAGCCGATCCTGCAGCAGCAAGGCAGCGACCGCATCGTCGTCGAACTGCCGGGCGTGCAGGACACCGCGAAGGCGAAGGACATCATCGGCCGCACCGCGACGCTCGAGGCGCGCCTTGCCGACCCGATCAACACGCACCCGAACCCGAACGACCCCGTGCCGCCGGGCGAGGAGCTGTTCACGCAGGGCATCCAGGCGCCCGTGCTGCTGAAGAAGGACGTGATCTTCACCGGCGACCGCATCATCGACGCATCGGCCGGCTTCGACGAACACCAGCGTCCGTCGGTCAACATCCGCCTCGATTCGGCGGGCGGCCGCGCGGTGCGCACGGTGTCGCGCGAGAACATCGGCAAGCCGATGGCGATGGTGCTGTTCGAGAAGGGCAAGGGCGAAGTGCTGACGGTCGCGACGATCCAGTCCGAACTCGGCGACCGCTTCCAGATCACGGGCCAGCCGACGCCGCAGGCCGCGGCCGACCTCGCGCTGCTGCTGCGCGCCGGTTCGCTCGCGGCTCCGATGGACATCATCGAGGAACGCACCATCGGCCCGAGCCTCGGCGCCGACAACATCAAGATGGGCGTCCACTCGGTGATCTGGGGCTTCTGCGCGATCGCCGTGTTCATGGTCGCGTACTACATGCTGTTCGGCGTGGTGTCGGTGATCGGCCTGTCGGTGAACCTGCTGCTGCTCGTCGCCGTGCTGTCGCTGATGCAGGCGACGCTGACGCTGCCGGGCATCGCGGCAATCGCGCTCGCGCTCGGCATGGCGATCGACTCGAACGTGCTGATCAATGAGCGCGTGCGTGAAGAACTGCGCGCCGGCCAGCCGCCGCAGCTCGCGATCCAGGCCGGCTACGCCCATGCGTGGGCGACGATTCTCGACTCGAACGTCACGACGCTGATCGCCGGCCTCGCGCTGCTCGCATTCGGCTCGGGCCCGGTCCGCGCGTTCGCGATCGTGCACTGCCTCGGCATCCTGACGTCGATGTTCTCCGCGGTGTTCTTCTCGCGCGGGATCGTCAACCTCTGGTACGGCGGCCGCAAGAAGCTGAAGTCGCTCGCGATCGGCCAGGTGTGGAAGCCGGAAGGCGCCGCGGCCGGCGCATCGTTCGCCGCGGCCGACGAATCGACCGATACCGCGCGCGCCGCGAAGCTCGCCGCACCGGCGAAGGGCAACGCACCGCGCGCCGGCAAGCCGCAACTGCGCAACCGTGCGCAGCAAGGCGTGTCGCCGAAGAAACCGGGCTCGACCCAATAAGGCCCCGGAGACGAAGCCATGGAATTTTTCCGCATCCGTAAAGACATTCCGTTCATGCGGCACGCGCTGGTGTTCAACGTGATCTCGCTGGTCACGTTCCTCGCCGCCGTGTTCTTCCTGTTCCACCGCGGGCTGCACCTGTCCGTCGAATTCACCGGCGGCACGGTGATCGAGGTCCAGTACCAGCAGGCCGCGCAGCTCGAACCCGTGCGCGACACGCTCGGCAAGCTCGGCTACACCGACGCGCAAGTGCAGAACTTCGGCACGTCGCGCAACGTGCTGATCCGCCTGCAGCTGAAGCAGGGACTCACGTCCGCACAGCAGAGCGACCAGGTGATGAACGCGCTGAAGGCGCAGAGCCCGGACGTGACGCTGCAGCGCGTCGAGTTCGTCGGCCCGCAGGTCGGCCGCGAGCTCGCGACCGACGGTCTGCTCGCGCTCGCGTGCGTCGTGATCGGCATCGTGATCTACCTGTCGTTCCGCTTCGAATGGAAGTACGCGGTGGCCGGCATCATCGCCAACCTGCACGACGTCGTGATCATTCTCGGCTTCTTCGCGTTCTTCCAGTGGGAGTTCTCGCTGGCGGTGCTCGCGGCGATCCTCGCGGTGCTCGGCTACTCGGTCAACGAGTCGGTCGTCATCTTCGACCGGATCCGCGAAACGTTCCGCCGCGAACGCAAGATGAACGTGCAGGAAGTGATCAACCACGCGATCACGACCACGATGTCGCGCACGATCATCACGCACACGTCGACGGAAATGATGGTGCTGTCGATGTTCTTCTTCGGCGGCCCGACGCTGCACTACTTCGCGCTCGCGCTGACGGTCGGCATCATGTTCGGCATCTACTCGTCGGTGTTCGTCGCCGGCTCGCTCGCGATGTGGCTCGGCATCAAGCGCGAAGACCTGATCAAGGACAAGAAGACCGCGCACGATCCGGACGATCCGAACGCCGGCGCGCAGGTTTAAGCGCCACGCCGTTTCGGCTTCGAAAAAGCCGGCCCGTCTGGGCCGGTTTTTTTTATGTGCGGGCCACCGCGGTACGGCGCGCGGCCGGCTCGGCCGGCGCCGCGCGGGTGTCGGCTACAATCGTCACCGCCCTGCCCCTTCGCTTGCCGGTCGCATCCCGGCACCGGCCAAACCTCTCGCTACCCGTCCGAACGTGCGGTCCCGATGATGCCTCCCCTGCGTGTCGTTCGTCGCCTCGCCGTCTGCGCAGCCGTCGCGGCCGCGTTCCCGTACGCGCCGCTCGCCGGTGCGCAACCGGCATCCGCACCATCCGCCGCTTCGCTGCCTGCCGATGCGCCGCTCGCCGATTCGCCGCCCGCCGCTTCACCCGCCACCGCTTCGGTGCCCGCTTCGGTGCCCGCTTCCGTGCCCGCTTCCGTGC